>CALNFG010000004.1 GCA_939792625.1 uncultured Prevotella sp. | reverse complement strand
TTTTGTTGCCGAGCCATATCTCATAGTCGCCCGGATACCAAATCCATGTTGCTTTAGATGTCGTCGCCATATCTTTCTTTAGTTATTTGTTCCAATGTTTTGCCACGAGTCTGGGGTGTCCAGATTGTTCCAATCACGAGAGAGACTATCAGCAGTCCCATCATTATGTAGGCCGCAAGTGTAAAGCCTTCGCCGTTTTCGCCGTAGATGTACACGAAGCCCAGTCCCCACAGTGCCGACACTCCGCGCACGATGAAGAACATTATGCCCTGGGCGGCGGCTCTGTATTTGGCAGGGAACAGCTCTGATGCCCACAGCGCATAAAACGACTGTACCGAGACACCGGCCTGTATGCCCCAGATGAGTGTGAAGAAGAGCAGTCCGGATATGCTGTTAACGCCTATCGTCACAATGATGACCCATGCCAGCACACCCATGCCAACGCCGAAGGCATAGAGCCAGCGCTGGTTAACCTTGTCTACTATCATCGAGAAGATGAAGGTGGTGATGATGATAATCACCCATTGGGCCACCGACAGCATGTTGGCATGCTGGTTTGACAGGCCTCCGGCTGTCTCATATATATGCTGCTGGAAGAAGCCCATGACTGAACTTACCAGATTCCACGTGAGATAAATGCCTGCGAGGAAAAGTATTGTGCGTATGTTGACCTTGTTTGTAAACAGCGAGCCGAACGAGGCGAATGTGCCTTTCTGCTGTTTGCCGTCCTGTCTGGCTTTTTCTGCTTTCCATTCTTCCGACTCGTCGAGGCGTCTTTGCAGGGTCCATGCAATGAAAGCCACCACGAAGAGTGATGCAAATACAATGCGGCTGCTGAACACATTGAGAGCCGTGCCCTCGACTGTGCCGCCCGTTATGAACGATGCGAGCGACTCAACCACCGGTGTGAACAGCACTCCTGCGTTGTCGGCACTGTTGCCCGTGGGCGGTGCCAGCAACGTGCCGAGTATCAGTATTATGGTTGGCCCTATGCCCCAGGCCATCTGTGATATGCCTATGTTGCGTCCGCGGTTGCCAACCTCGGAACTTTCGGATATGTAGGTCCATGATGCAGGTACGCCTACGCCCACGGAAATGCCCGTGATGAGGAATCCGGCCAGCAGCATTGGGAAGTTTACCGAGAACATGATGAGCGCTACGCCGAGCATGTAGACGAGCATGTTATATGTATAAATGGCTTTTCGCCCGTATTTGTCGGCAAGAAATCCGCCGATTATCGCGCCGATGGCAGCCCCGAGACAGTTGGCGCTTATGGCGTTGAGCAGTCCGAGATGACCCTCTGTCAGTCCGAGATAATTCTGCCATAGAGTCAGTCCGCTGGCTCCGGCAACAATCGCGCCGGCATCGAGATAGTTGGTCAGCGATACGGCTATTGTGCTTTTCAAGCTGTTTTTCTTCTTTTCCATTATGTCTGTATTGTTATTTTCGGTGTTATTTCTTTCCTTCGGTTAGCAGTTATGGCGGCATTTGTCTGCGCGGGTGCGGATTGCTCTGGCCGAGCACATGGACATTGATTTTTGCTCCGGACGTAAGTTGTTGACTGTCAGTAGTTTGCTTTTTGCTGTGCAAAACATGGCTTTTTGTCTCGCAAAAGGTTACCTTTTGTGCGGTAAAACGTGGCCTTTTGCTGTATGAAAGACCACGTTTTGCAAACCCTGATTTTTGATACGGTTTTGCCTTGCTCCGTTATTTGTTAGTTGCAGTCATGCCTGCGCCTGTTCACGGGGTTATTTACCGACCGGTGTGATGCCGGCTTTCGCCTTTATGCTGTCGGGCACGTTGGGTCCGTTGTTTTCCCAAGTGTTGCCCGGACCGTTGGCGTTTTTGAGATATTTTTCGGCCGGAGTCCAGTTGTTTCTTACAATGATTCCCGACGAGCCTTCATCTGTGTACAGATAGAACCAGTGTTCGGGGTCATGCACATATCCTGGTGAATAGATGTCTCTCACAACGTTGCCTTCGATGAGCGAGTGGGGCTGTGAGCCGAGAGTATATATTCCGGCCGTGTCGTACATGTGTCTGGCGTAGTGATGGATGAGGTTGCCGCTGACAAGATTGTTAGACATGGCGCATACCTGCTGATTCCAGCCCCAGCCCATTGATATGCCTGTGTATGACACTTCGCTTATCTCGTTGTTGCATATCCTTATGTCTTTCACAAAGCCTGCTCCGATGCCGACGCATCCCCAGTCTTCGTTGGTCACGTCGGTGATGAGATTGTTCGTTATGCTCAGTCCGGTACAGATTATCCGTTCATCGGTGGGGTCGTATGGTTTGTGTGCCTCGAATCCTTCCGGACTGAATCCGCCGGCCAGTATTCCGTTGCCGCCGATGTCAGTGAAAGTACAACGGTCCACACTGCCTCCTTTTATATAAAGGTGGTAGTCGAGACCTGTCGAGGCGTTGTGCCGGAACGTACATTTTGTGAAAGATACGTTTTCGGCACAGTTTATGGCAACTGCCGCTGCCGGACGGCCCACCCATCCCTGATTGTCAAGCTTGTGGTCACCGTTGGGGCGGTCCATTTTCGGCCTTAGTTTATATGCCTCCGTCATGTACATGCCTGCCTGCAGAGGTGCGTGTCCGCTGATTGACGGGCGCATCCATGTGGCATGACTGAATGTAATGCCCTCAAAAGTGACGTCTTTCACAGGCTGGTCGGGAGTGCCTTCAACCTTCAGCAGTGTCTCCACAGCCGGTACAATGACTTCCGCCGTTTTCATGTCTTCTCCTTTGCGGGGAATGTAATACAGTTTGGATGCTTTTGCATCGAGATACCATTCGCCTTCGCTGTCGAGCAGCTCCTTTGCGTTGGTCAGATAGAACGCTGAGTTGTGCCCGTCAGTCGTGACCATAGGCGACGGCCAGGGGTGCATGAAGTGTACATGGCTTTCGGGCTGGTGAAAGGTTACGGCGGCGCTGTCGCCCATCATCTTGATGTCTTTTATGCGCAGGTTGGCCACGCACCACATTTCGTGCAGCACCATCTCTGCATATTTTGCGCCTGCGATTTTCTTCACGGCTTCGGCCGGTACGTAGATTGTCTCTTTTGTCTTGTCAACGTTGCGTATGCGGTACATCTTCTCGAAGTCGTCTACGTCTCTCGCCCTTACAGCTTTGCTGCCGTTGACCCACATCTGTCTGAACTCCAGCGGACGTCCGTTGAAGTCGGGCACGTCAGCCACATAGTATTTGCCTTCTTTCTTCCAGCCGCTTATCTTAACGCCGCCGCTTATGATGACCTTGCCTTCGGCGATGATGCGTGTGCCGTTGTCTTCGGGTCTTACCACGATTGGTTGGTTGAGGCTGTATGTGCCTTCCTGCAGCCGCAGACAGATGTCTGTGGCATGATTGAGGCGTTTTTCTTCGCGAGCCTGCTGGAGCGCTTTCTCTATTGAGTATGCTCCGGGTTTCACCACAATGTCGGTGGCGTAGGCATTGATGCCGGCAATGACGGCTGTCGCCAGTGTCAGGAAATATTTATGTACGTTCATTATGTAATGTTTGGCTTTTATTAAAGTTCTACGGGCATCCATACGGTCATTTCGCTTTTGCCTCTGTTGCCCCATGCGTAATATGGAATGAGACGTATTTTCACCGTCTTCTTGTTTTTGCCAATCTCCCTGTACAAGGTGTTTGTCCATGAGGCTTCGCTGCGGTCGACAGCTTCGGTTTCGAGTGCTGTTATCCTGCTGCCTGCGATGTTTACCTCTACGGGCTTGAACTGGGCGTCGGCAGGTATGGCGATGTTGTCGATGTCTGCCCCGTTAAGGTCGTTGCTTTCCAGACAGTAGATAACTGGGCCGCGCTGTACGGCAACCTGTCCGCGACATTCTTCTACCAGAGGGTTGGCTTCTATCAGTTTGGCTTCCATCGGCATGTCAAGAGTCACTACGTCGCCTTTCTTCCATTGGCGTGTAATGGAGGCATAGCTTTCGCTCGCAACGTCGGTGTTTACCTGCTCACCGTTGACTTTTATCACTGCATTGGCACACCATGCGGGTATGCGGAGCTTCAGGGTAAAGTCTTTTTTGCCTTTCAGCTTGGTTACGGTCAGTGCCACGTTGCCGTTCCAGGGATAGTCCGTGTGCTGTGCTATGGCTATCTCGCCTATGCTTTCGAGTTTGGTTTCAAGGGTATTTTCGCCGTAAAGATTGACGTATATTTCGTTTTTACCCACGCTGTATGCGTAGTCTTGAGCCTCGCAGAGAGTGCGCAGCGTGTTGGGCGGACAGCAGAAGCAGCTTATATATTCCACGCGCTCTTTGGGCCAGCGCAGCTTGTATGGCAGTTCGTCAGTGGCACGCAGAGCGTTGGTATAAAAGTATTTTGTTCCGTCAAGACTTATTCCGCAGAGTATGCTGTTGAAGAGACAGTTCTCCACGAGGTCAGTGTATTTTGCATCGGCTGTGGTCTGGAACAGGCGCCAGTTGAGCAGCATGTTGCCTATGTTGGCACAAGTCTCGTTGTGTGCGGTGGAGTGGGGCAGCTGGTATGGTCGTCCGTAGCTCTGATGAACTTTCTGTATGAGGTCCGGTTTGTACTCGGTGCCGTCGGGCGAAGTGCCGTCATAGAGTGCGCCGCATGCTCCGTTGATGTACATCTTGCGATATACTATGTCATCCCAGATGGAGTCAAGGTTGCTTTTCAGTTGTGCTTCGCCATCTTCTACGTAAAGGTCGGCTACGCCGGCATAAAGATAATTGGCTCTGACAGAGTGGCCCATGGCCTTGTACTGCTGGCGGAAAGGTATGCGATCCTGATTGTCGTCAGTGCCGTTTTTCACACTGTCGCGTATGTTAATCAGCTGTTTTGACAGTTCGAGGTATTTTGGATTGCCCGTCTCGCGGTACATTTCGGTTATCGCCATGTAGTGTGACGGACAAATGACGCCTTTCTCAAGTGCGTCGGTCGACGGATTCATGTAGAAGTCGTAAAGGCAGTCGGCAGCCTTTACTGCACAGTCAAAGAGGGTGTTTTTACCCGTGGCGCGGCGATGGATTATGCCGGCCGTGATGAGGTGGCCGAGATTATAGGCCTCGAAGTTGAGCGGATTGCCGAAGCGTCCGTCTTTGCTGGTACCAACTTTGGTGCCGATGGTCTCGTTCTCTTTTTCTTCGTCTTGCACAGCTTTCTTGTTTATTTCGGCTATAACGACGGGTGTGTGCAGATAACCGTCAGGGCGTTGTGCCTTGGCAATGAGTGTTATCACGCTGTCCATGATGCTTTCCAGCTGTGGGTCTTTGTTGACAGCGTAGACGGCAGCAACAGCTTCGAGCCATTTATACATGTCGCCGTCGTGGAAAGGAGGGCCGTGGCGCTTACCTTTCTTTTCGCCTGCGGCAATGAGAAAGTTGTTATAACTGTGGCCTTTGTCAGATTTCCACGTAGCCCACATGCTCTGCAGGGATGTACCGCTGAATACGCCGAAGCGTTCACCCCAGAATCCGCCTGTCCATTTTACGGCATCAATTGGAGTTGAGTTTATTACGGCGTACTTGCTGTTACGTGTGTCTGTAATGCCGTTTTTCTGGGCCGCGGCCGGTATGACTGCGGCAGCTGATATCATGATGGTTAGCAGTTGAGTCTTATACTTCATAATTTACGGTTCGTAGTTCATAATCATTGGCGCATGCTTTGTCCGCTCCATTTATTAATGTTTCATGTCTCACAATTCATAACCGGGTATGCACGGCTTTTCTTTATCTTTGATAGTTTATTTGTATTTATGTAGTTGTGTAGATTTCGTTTTTTATGTTTTATTTATAGTTGAGTTGCGTAGCCTTTGGTTTTATTCATATTCTTAATCCTTCGTTCATTATTGTCAGCCGGAGGTCATGTAGTCCGGCTATATTAAGTTGCGCATCCCAATTATGAATTGTGAATTATGAATCATGAATCACAGAGTGCCTCCTCTGGCCTTAACTCTTTTTGCCCACTCTTCACGTTCTTTGGTCAGGTCATATCCGCGCTTGCTGAGATAGTTGTTTATGCGGCCTTTGTATTTGCCGAAGGCTTCGTGTTTTTTCTTTGAACTTTCGGCGTCGATGGCAAATTCGCGTGCCTCTTTCAGCCATGCCAGTATCTGCGCTTTTTCTTCTTCCTTTAGTGTGGGTATCATGTCACACTGTGCGTCGTAAGTCACTTTTACCACATTGTATGTCATGACATCTTTTACGGTCTCTATACCTGCCGCATCGAGCAATAGTGACAGGTTGGCATCGAAAGCGAAGTGGCTGCGGTACAACTTACTGTCCTTTTGTGCTTCGGCAAAGGCTTGTGCCTGTTTCTTTGCGTCGCCGGTAAGTTTTGATGCCGCTTCTTTCAGGCTGTCACGTTCTTCGTAGATGTCGTTCAGCTCGAAATAGCGGTTGGCCACGATGTTCATAACTTGTGTGCCTTTGTCTGTTCCGCTTATGTTTAGGGCATCGGTCACTTTCTTTGCCCTGCCAAGAATAGTGTTCACGTAATCTTGGTCTCGGCCGTCAGAATTTAATTTGAATGTCTGTGCGTTAGTAGCGCTTAATGTTATTAGCGTTACAAAAATAGTTAAAAAAGTTCTCATTGCAGTATTTCTTTTAAATATTTAACATTTTCGCCGTAGTTGAGCTTAACGTCTCGTACATGGTTGACGTCTCTGCTGCGTTCCACGAAGAGCCATCCCGACCATCCGGTTTCGTCAAGTGCTTTCTTGATTTTTTTCATGTTTATGGCTTTGTCATTGCGCAGCCATACGCCGTCGGTGTTGCTTGCATGTATGGCACAGATACGGTCTTTGCCCAATGTCTTTATTTCTTTGGCTATGTCACGCTTATACTCAACAGCCGTCTGGAACTTGTAAAATATCTTTATGCCGTCTGAACCTATCTCGTCGAGCAGCTTGATGTTGTCTTCGGCATCAAGCGGAGTGTCTATTCCTATCACCATGCCGCGTGCCTTGGCCATGTCTCCGGCCTCGCGCAGCCGCCATACAATCTGTTGGCGCAGGGGAATGGAGTCAGCCCAGTTGTTGCCGCAACCGCCGAGAGGCAGAAATGCCACGCGTGCCCCCATTTTTTCCATTGTGTTGAGACAGTCCTGTATCAGCCATCGCCAGCTTTCTTTCTTGGCGAAGCTTTGGCCGTAAAAGCCGGACATGGCCACTGCACCTATCTTTATGCCAAAACTGTCGGCCATATTGGTGAACACACGTACCGACTCAGGGTCACGCATTTTGTTGTCAAACGAAACACGCCGGCCTAAACCGCCCATATCCATTTCAATACCGTCGCAACCTAACTCGTGAGCCAGTTTAAATTCTCCGAGCTTCTGACGTTTGAGTACCATCCAGTCGCATACTCCGATTTGGTAGCGCTGTTGTGCAAGGATCGACTCCGGAACTATTATTCCGGCAGTCAATATCAATAAGGTGATAAATAAACGTTTCATAATTGTTTAATAGACGTAGGAAAATCGTTTTTGTACTGTTTATAATCGATGGATTTGCTTTTTGCCATGATTAAAATCTGTTTTGCATGTATTTCGGCCGTCTTTGCCTTACCGTATTATTCAGGTTTCATACAAGTTGAAGCCTTGTTCGGGATTCCCGTTTGTTTGCGGACAGTATTTGTTTGTTGGTCAGTATATGATTTTCAGTTGTGTCGGAATAAATCCGATAAATGGCATAGTGTAATCAAAAAGCAAGCGAACGGCCATTGATTGTAAATAATCACGTGGTCGTTCGCTTACCAATGTATGATGAAATTTATGACTATGTGTTTTCACATTGTGCTGTCTTTATTGCGAGCAGTATTCTCTCTTTCAGCTCTTTTTTTTCTTTCATGCTCAATTTGGGCATTCCGTTTTTTCCGTTTCGCAGCAGTTTGTGTACTGCTTTCTTTATATTTTGTTTGTTTGCCATCTTCTTCATTTTTATATAATGACGGCAAACCGGTGTTTATGTACTCTTTAAACTGTGCCTGTTCTTGCAGCTAAACAGCGTAATCTTAACAAACTGCGGTGCATGAGGTTTCTTACCGACTGGTAATTGATGCCCATTATCTGGCAGATATCGTCATATTTGCGCTGCTCTATATAATAAAGCCTTATTATCTGCTGCTGACGCGGCGACAGACATTTTACAAATTCGTTCAGCTTGTTTGTCTTTTTGCGTTCTTCCTCTATGCGCTCCATGTCATAAGCTTCGCTGTCGTCTGAAATCGACTTCATCTGCTTGTCATCAATTTCGTTGTCGCATATATGGTTGTTATGGCGGAACTCGTCGTTTATCCTATTCTTTAGAGATACGTACAGATACGACTCGATGTTTGTCACCGTGTCCAGTTCATTCCTTTTAGTATATAGTTTTACGAATACGTCCTGTATGCAGTCTTTTATCATCTCGCGGTCGGAAGTGAATTTGCCTCCAAACGCAAACAGGTCGTCAATAGTCTTGTCGTAAAGTTCGGTAAAGTTGATCATAGGTTTTAGTTCTTTTCGTGCAAAGATAGCTGTGTGAGCGCAAAATGTTTGGGAAAAATTGGTTTATAAACAAGAAAAACTGATATTGAGGTGTCAATTCAATATCAGTTATCAGTAAATTCAAGAATTATGTTATAATCTTTCCAACCAATAGACGGTATTCTTGCCGTTGCCGTCGATTATGTATGTTCCGTTGATTTTCACGCTTTTCTTTATTGTCTTGATTTCCCCGTCGTCTATGCCTACTGTGTGCAGGTTGTATTTTCCGGCTTCGGCATCCACTTTAACCCGGTTGCTGCCGTGGCTGTATATTACATATCCTGTTCCGGCGGCACCTATGATCTGGCTGTCTGAGTCACCTTCGCCGCAGATGTAGTTCATTTTCGCTACATCACCAAGAAATTTCGCGTCTTTTACGGGTATGTTGGGGCATGAGCCTCCGGCCATGAGTATGGCCCATCCGTACTGCGGATATTGTTGTGCAAAGAAGGTTACGGCCTTGTCGGGGTATTTCGTACGGTATTCTTTTACGGCCTTGTATGCCTCGGTAAAGCCCGTTTTGCCCACTTTCATCTTGCGCATGAACTGTCGCGGAGCCATGTTGTGGCCTGCAGGCGGTGCCCAAAGGCCCTGTGTGTTGTAGTGCCAGTACCTTATATCTATTATGTCTACCACTTTTGCCAGTTCCGGGTCGGCCAGTATTGCGTCCTGTGCGTCTTTGGGGCAGCTTAGGGCTATCATCGGGTGGCGGCCCGTCTCACGCTCCCATTCGGCTATCGTTTCCAGCCAGAAGCGCGTAAAGTGCAGGGGACCGGTGTATTCCTCGCTTATCAGCTGGACAACGTTGTCGTCGTCTTTGAAGTTCTCGAGACATTGGCGGATGTACTGTTTGTGCAGCGGGCGAAGCACGGGATTGTCTGTGTTGTAGAACTGTTCGGCCATGAAAATGCGCTTGTCACCCGTAAATGGCACCGGCTCAGGGAAGTCTGTGCCGTTAACGTTGTTTACCGTACGCCACGGACAGTCTACCCAGTGGGCGCCTGCTTCAAGGATGTTGTGCTGGAAATAGTTCTCGTGGAACAGCATGATGCCGTGTTCAGAGCCTTTTTCTGCAAACTCTTTCAGACGTGCCCAGTACCATTTGTTTGGCTTGGTGAGGTCGTACAGGCTGAGTCCGTCCCATGCGGTGCCTGTGCCTGTGCGTGAGAAAGGCTGCTCGTAGAACGGTGCCCATACGTCGCCGTCGGCGCGGCGGATGCGTTCGTGGTCGGTGCGGCGCAGGTCGTACCACAGTCCGTAGTTGTGGTCGAGCATGCAGAAGCCGTTGCGGTCGAGATAGTTTACAACTGAATCGATGCGGTCGGTCCAGCCCGTACCCTCGCGTCCCGGTACAAATCGCGTTATGGCAGGTTTGGCGCTTTTGGCTACGAAGTTGTCCTTTACGCGGCCCGACCACCACGGTATCTGATATCGGTTGCCCGTAACGAGACGTCCGTTTACCGTGATATGGCCGTCGGTTATTGCGAATACGTTTTCTTTCTGACGATTGTCTGTCCGTTCGCCGTAAGTTCCTTTCACATTGTTAATATTCTTTACTCCCGTCGGGTCGGTGCTTGCGGTGTATGGCACAGAGTCGATCCACATCTCGAGCGTAAGTCTCGGCACGGTGAGCGACAG
Organism: uncultured Prevotella sp.; assembly: GCA_939792625.1. Lineage (GTDB taxonomy): Bacteria > Bacteroidota > Bacteroidia > Bacteroidales > Bacteroidaceae > Prevotella. The sequence continues at coordinate 22,046 of CALNFG010000004.1, read as the reverse complement.
TCTTGCCATCTCTTGTGCCTGTGCTATTTCAGGACTGCTTGACGCGTTGGTGTTGCGCGGAAGTACATATCCGTTTACGCCGTTGCCGTCGCCAAGACGCTTTTCCAGCTGTGCGTAAAACAGGCTGCGCGGCTGCACATGGTCGTTGCTGCTGGTCCATTCGCCGTTGCCGGTCAGTGTTCCCCAGCATCCGTTGGCACTGCTGCGGTTGTCAGGGTCGGGTGAATAGCAGTAAAGAGTAGAGCCGGTACACTGCCACATCATGCTGTTGGCTGTGTTCCAGCCGGTACCGAACTGAAACTGTTCAAGATTCTTGAAACATATATCGTTGCCGTCAATGTTTACGATGTCAAATAGCAGTCCGGCAGCCCATGAGCCTATGCTGCCGCTGAAACCGAGACTCTCCTCGCCTTCACACTGCACGAAGGCATTTGGACCGGCCGCACAGAAGCCTGCGGCAAAGTCGTGTATGCCCTTGCGTGACACACATCTCTGTATGAGAGTCTGCTGTCCGCGCGTGATGAACACTCCGCGGCGCCATCCGCCTATTTCCGACACGGGTTCTGAAGCTATGCAGTCTTCCACTGTGATGCGGCTTGTCTGTTTCTGCAGATTTACCGCACTGCCTGCGAAGTACCTGAAATCCACGCGGCGCACCCAGCAGTCGCGTGCGTTGTCCACCCATATCGCATCCCAGCAATGGTCTTCGTCTTTCGGGTTCCACGTGTTGTGTTCAGATTCGAGAGTGATGTTTTCCACGCCACACTCGGTAAGCTCCGCCGTGTTGTGTCCCGTCACGATGTATCCTCCGCCGTACTTGGCGTCGAGCGTTGTGGTGATGGGTGCGTCTATTGTTATGCTGTTGCCGTTGGCTGCTGTTACGGTGCGGTCCCATGTGATGTCGATGTCAGACGGTTTCCAGCCCGTATAGTCAAGTCCTCCGCCAAAGTCGTAACAGTTGAGTGACTCTATCCACTCGCGTGTCGACGGCCTTATTATGCGTATGCGGTCGCCCTCCTGCAGGCCTTTGGCCGATTCGAGCATCAGCGTGGTTGCTCCGGCAAAGGTTTTCTCGCCGACTATTGTTATGGTGTCGCCGCCGTTCATCCTCAGGCCGCCTTCTATGTAGAGCAGCGCTCCGCGGTCAACTCCGCGCTTTACGATGGTGGTCTTGCCGCGGCCCGAGCCTCTAAGCACCACTCCGGATGCGGTGATGCGCAGCGGACTGTCTATATAGAACGTGCCTTCGCCGAGCAGCACGGCACCGCGGCTGCCGTTTTTGTCCGGTTTGAGTGACGATACGTAGTCGATGGCACGCTGCAGGACGGCATGACTGTCGCCGTCGGTACATTCCACATAAACGGAATTCCTAACGTCGGGAATACCCTGTTCAGAGGCGTGGTAACCGCATGTGGAATAGTCCATCGGTATGTACACCTCTTTCTGTTTGCCTGCCTCGGCGGGCAGTACGGAGCCGAGCGTCGTCAGCGTCGTCACCGCCAGGCAGATGTTTTTTAAGTATTTGTTCATATACGGTTAGTGTTATTTTTTCATACCATGCGTCACTTAAATAACGACGCATTATTGCCTTTATTGTACTTTATCGTCCGCCTGCTTTTTTCAGAAAATCTTTGAAGGATTAACCAACTTTAAATCAACTGAAGTCTGAATTGTTAATTCCGTATTGTTAAAATGATACTGCTTGTGCTTCTGTAATATTTTTCTCGGAAATGATTGCTTTTCTGTGTTTTTGGTATGTGCTTGCCTGTCAGGTAATTACAGTTTACAACGCTGTCTGCGTTTTGCTCTTAGGATGTAAAATGCTGCTTTTTGCTTCGTAAAAGGTAAGGTATTGCTTAGCTAAAAGTAGTCTTTGGCAAGGTCAAAGGTTATCTTTGCCGTTGAGATTTGATGTCTTCATGCGTGAATGACATGCTGTTCTGTGTTATTATATGCCGTTCGCAACGGTTTTTCTTACGGCAACCGTTACGGAGTTTCCGGTTTATGTTAAAAGTATGTGTTAATTGTACGGTGCGAAACAGTTAACGAACGTGAAGTCTGATGATACAAAACGCCCCCTGAACGGCTGACCATACGGCCGGCAGTTCAGGGGGCGTTAAGGGGTTGGTTATTCTACAGTGATGGGCAGAACGGCGTCGGGCAGCCCTTCGGTACTTACGGTAAGAGTGGCCGTGCCGGGTTTGTCGCCTTCAACCACGACAACCAGCTGACCGCTGAACAACGGCATCTGCAGGGAGTTAAACGTTACAAGCGACGTCGCATCGCCGTTGCATGCCGCGCGGAAGCTGCCTGCTCCGCTTACGTTGAACGTCATGTCGTTGTCGGCAGTGGGGCAGGGCGTTCCGTCTTTGTCAACCACTGAGACGGTGACAAATGCCAGGTCGTGTCCTTCAGACGATATTGTCTGTCGGTCGGCTTTAAGCACTATGCGTTCAGGCTCTCCGGCAGTCTTCACCGTAAGCGTGTCGGCAGGTGTGCCGTCAGCGTCGTATGCCACGACGGTAAGTTCGCCCGGCTGATATACAACGTCGTTCCAGCGCAGGCGGTAACGGTCAAGCCGCGATGTCTTGTCGAAAGTCTTGCGTCCCTGGCTTTTGCCGTTTACGAACAGTTCGGCCTCGGGATAAGACGTGTAGCAGTACACCGGAGTGACCTCACCCTCTCGTCCGGGCCACGTCCAGTGGGGCAGCAGGTGCAGCGTGGGCGAATCTTTCCGCCAGTGGCTGCGGTACATCCAGTAGCGGTCTTTGGGCAGTCCGGCAAGATCGCATATTCCGAAATAACTTGAACGCGAAGGCCAGTATTCGTCATAAGGTGTAGGCTCGCCGAGATAATCGAAGCCTGTCCACACAAATTCGCCTATTGTCCATGAACGGTCTTCCTGCATGGCCCAGTCGTCATCGGGCAGATTGCTCCACGGACAATATTCTGTGTCGTAGCTTGAGCATTGGCCGTCGGGATAAACGGCATTGTCTCTTACTTTCACGGGGAACTTGTAAACGCCACGCGAGCTTACCGTCGAGGCCGTCTCGCTGCCGAGCAGAAAGCCTTGTGGCAGTTGCTTGATGTTGTTGTCATATTTATGTACGCGGTAGTTGAAGCCGGGCACGTCCATTACCTGTGCGAATCCTGACTTCAGGGCATCGTCGGGCTTATCCATGCCCTGTGTCACGGGGCGTGTAGGGTCAAGCCTGTGGCAGAGATCCTGCAGGTGACGGGAAATCTCGCGGCCCTCGTCGCTCCATTGTTCGGGTATCTCGTTGCCGATGCTCCACATTATTATGGAGGGGTGGTTGCGGTGGTTAAGCACGAGGTTGGTTATGTCGCGGTCGCTCCAGTCTTTGAAGAAGCGTGCGTATCCGTTCTTGCATTTGGGATAAATCCACATGTCAAAGCTCTCAGCCATGACCATCATGCCCATCGAGTCGCATATTTCCATCTGCATTGTTGACGGCATGTTGTGGGCTGTGCGTATGGCGTCGCACCCCATTTCCTTCATTATGCGTATCTGGCGGATAAGGGCTGCTTTGTTCTCGGCTGCTCCGAGCGGACCGAGGTCATGGTGCAGACATACGCCTTTTATCTTGCGGCTTACGCCGTTGAGTCTGAATCCGTGTTTTGCCGAAACGTCCACTGTGCGTATGCCGACGCGTTTCTGTGTCCTGTCGGTCAGTTGTCCGTTCCGGTAAAGCGATGTGGTCATAGTATATAAATAAGGTGTTTCGGGCGACCATAACCGTGGTTGCTTAACCTCGGCGGTTGTTGTGGCGCGTCCTGTCGAGGCATCGACGGGTACCGAGTTTTCACACACCGTGTTGCCGTCGGCATCGGTCAGGGTCATTGTCACCTTGATGTCGCTGTTGTCGGCATCGTCGTTTACCAGTGCCGACATGCTCAGTTCGGCCTTCTTTTTGTCGATTTTCGTTGTACGGAACCATCCTCCCCATTCATCGAGTCTGGTTTTTGGCGTGACGATGAGCTTCACCGGACGGTACAGGCCGCCGCCCGGATACCAACGGCTGCTCTCTTCTACGTTTTTCAGGTCTACCTCAATGGTGTTGCGCCCACTCTTTGCAAATGGCGTGATGTCTACCCTGAACGCATTGTATCCGTAAGCCCACCGGCCTGCTTCCTTGCCGTTCACCCTGACTACGGGCTCGCTCATGGCTCCGTCAAACAGCAGTTCGGCATGACCGTAGTCATCGGGCAGGGTGACGGTGGTCTTATAATGGCCTTCGCCTATCCACGGCAGGGCACCCGAGCGGCCGGACTTTTCACTCTTTTCAGTCTCAAAGTTTTGCTCAATGGCCACAAACTGCAAGTCGTGCTTCTTGTCGAACGGTCCGTTTATGGCCCAATCGTGCGGCACGCTCACTTGCTGCCATGTCAGTTTGTCGTGGGAGAAAAGCCAGTTGTCAGACAGGGTTGTCTCCGTTCTTTGCTGCGCTCCGCATAATGTTGTGGCTGAAAGCAGCAGCGTTAATAATTGCATTTTCATGTTGTTGTATGTTTAATTCAGATGTTCGTGATGTTTGTTTGCGGCGGCCGTGGTGTCAGGCTGTTTTCATGATTTTGTTACTTGTGCCGTCACGAAGCGGCCGGGGAAGTATTGTAACCTCCGGACCTTATGGTCTCACAAGCTGAAAGCATCCATCGCAGCTGTAGGTTTGCCGCTGTTGTCGAAGGCTCCTTTCTGGTAACCGTTCCATCCGTTATACGACTCAGGCTCCCAATAGAATATGCCGTGACAGTGGCTCTCGGCTTTGCATCCTCTGACCATCTTTTCCATTACGGTTGCAGCGTTGGGCGAGTTCCACGGCATGCCGATCTCACACAGAATAACGTCCGTGCCGTATCTTTCGGCCAGAGTCTTCATGTTGGCAAGGCATTTGTCGGTCAGTTCCTGCCAGTTGTCGTCTTCCGGATACAACGACATGCCTATGATGTCCCATTTGCCGCCTTCGCGTCTCAGTCCGTCAAACATCCAGGTGAAGCGTCCCAGATCGAAGCCGTTGTCTATGTGGATTATTACTTTCGCGTCGGGATAGACACTTTTTACGGCATCATATCCGGAGTTGACAAGCTGTGTGAAATTCTTGAAGTCAGAATCTTTTGCGCGTCCTGTTTCCCAAAGCATGCCTGTTGTTGTCTCGTTGCCTACCTGCACCCACTCAACGTCTATGCCTTCAGTCTTAAGAGTGTTGAGGATGTCCTTTGTATGGTCAGCCACGGCCTGTACGAGCTGTTCCAGACTGTAGTCTCGCCATGCGGCGGGCTTGTCCTGATGGCCCGGGTCTGCCCACGTGTCGCTGTAATGGAAATCTATCATCAGCCTCATGCCCAAAGCCTGAGCGCGCCGTGCCTTAGCGAGGACATCTTGCTTTCCGTTCCATCCGTTTTCGGGATTGACCCATACACGGAGACGGATGGAGTTGAAGCCCAAGTCTTTCATCAGTGCCATGCACTCTTTCTCGTTGCCGCCCTTGTCGTAGAACTTTACTCCTTTGCTTTCCATTTCTGTCACCCAACTCACATCGGCACCTTTGGCAAATGCCGGTGTTGATACTTCATGACCGATGTCTGACGGTCTGCTGTTGTCATCGGCGCATGCTGTAAGGCAGAGTGTGCATGTGGCGATGGCCGTAAGAAATACTTTCCTGAATGTTTTTTTCATAAGTATATGTTTGTTTTCATTGTTTGCAGACTATACGGATGCGACAGAAGCGTACGCTTCCTGTATAGTATGCTTGTTCTGCAAAGATACTAATTTTTGTGAAACGATATAATTATGTGACAAAAAAACATATAAAGACTGATGCTTTGTGACGTCAGTATGCCTCTTTGTACCGGTTGTTTTGCCTTAGTGAATGTTTCTCCCTGTGTGTCATGGCTTTTGCCGAAAAGCTGAAAATCTTGATATCCCGCACGGTTTATGTCGGATATTTTACGTATATTTGCATTCGCGAAAATATGCTCTGGCAGAGAGTGTGGCGTGATGGATGTCAGGCAGTGCAAGAGCTTTCGTGGTAAACATTGAATCAATAAAATCCGTATTATGAAAGAATATATCGTTTCGGCACGCAAGTACAGACCGTCGACGTTTGATGCCGTGGTGGGACAGGCAGCCCTGACCACAACGCTGAAGAACGCTGTGAAGAGCGGCAAGCTGGCTCATGCTTACCTGTTCTGCGGTCCACGCGGAGTAGGCAAGACCACGTGTGCGCGCATATTTGCCAAAGCCATCAACTGTCTGAATCCCACGGCCGACGGCGAAGCCTGCAACGAATGTGAGAGCTGTAAAGCGTTTAACGAGCAGCGTTCGTATAACATATTTGAGCTTGACGCCGCGAGCAACAACTCGGTGGAAAACATCAAGACTCTGATGGAGCAGACACGCATACCGCCGCAGGTGGGACGCTACAAGGTGTTCATCATTGACGAGGTACACATGCTGTCGACGGCAGCCTTTAACGCTTTCCTGAAAACTCTTGAGGAGCCGCCTGCACACGTGGTGTTCATACTTGCCACCACGGAGAAGCACAAAATATTGCCTACGATTATATCGCGTTGCCAGATATACGACTTTGAGCGCATGACCGTGCCCGACATAGTGAAGCAACTGAAAATGGTGGCCGAAAACGAGGGCATAACATACGAGGAAGAAGCTCTTGGCGTTATAGCGGAAAAGGCTGACGGAGGCATGAGAGACGCTTTGTCTGTGTTTGATCAGGCGGCAAGCTTCTGCCAGGGCAACATTACGTATGACAAGGTGATAGAAGACCTTAACGTTCTTGATGCGGATAATTATTTTAAGATTATCGACCTGTGTCTTTCAAATAAGCCTGCCGATGTGATGGTGCTGCTTGACGGGATAATAAACAAGGGTTTTGACGGCGGGCATCTGATAAGCGGACTGGCTGTTCATGTGAGAAATGTGCTGATGGCAAAAGACGAGCAGACGCTGCCGCTGTTGCAGGTTGGTGCCCGTCAGACTGAGCGCTATAAGGAACAGGCCGGGAAGTGTCCGACTGCTTTCTTGTATAAGGCACTGAAAATAATGAACGATTGCGACATAAACTATCGCCAGAGTGGAAACAAACGTTTGTTGGTGGAGCTTACTTTGATAGAAATATCTCAGATAACTCAGCCTGACGATGAAGCCGCAGGCGCGGGGCGTGGCCCTAAGAGACTGAAATCCCTGTTTAAGAAAATTATGAACGTCCGGCCGGCAGAGGCTATACAGGTGGCCGAGGCCGGGCCTTCAGTCAGCCGTAATACGGCTGTCGCCCCACACACAACTTCCGGACATGACGGCAACAGTGTGCGCAAAAATGCCTCACAGGTGTGTGCAGATACGGAAAATGCAGTGGAAATGGCTTCACGTCCGGCAACTCCGGCTAGTCTGAAAGGGCTGAAACTGACAAAGATAGGCAAAACATTTGACAATCTGCGGCGTAAAGGAGAAGAGGGTAATCTCATTGCCGAAGCTGTTGCGGAAGAAAAGGATACGGGCGAACGCAGTCAGTTCACCGAAGAGCAACTGATGACGCAATGGATCGCATTGTGCAACCGCATGCCGCAACAGATGACCGGCATTGCGGCAAGGATGAAAAACATGACTCCGCATATCACTGAGTTTCCGTCTGTCGAGGTTGTTGTGGACAATGAAATACTGCTTGAGGACATTCAGAAAATTAAGGGACGCATACGCAATACTTTGGCTCTGACGCTGAAAAACAGTGCCGTAACTTTGAATCTGAGACTTGCCAAGCCAGAGGAGATAAAACGCATACCGACCAATCGCGAACGTTTTGACGGGCTTAGAGGTACAAATAAAGCTTTCGACAAACTCAGTGAGCTGCTTGGGCTTGAGCTGGGGTGAGTGAAATTAAGAGTTAAGAATTAAGGCTGTAATGTTTTGTTGTAAACAGCATGACCATTTTTCTTGATTCTTAACTCTTAATTTGGTTTCTGATAGGATTGTCAGTTTATCAGCGTTATCCCTAAAGCGGCACATTCGTCAATCATTTCTTCAGGCCAGATGCTCGCCTGTATTTCACCAAGATGTGCTTTGTGGAGTAGTATCATGCAGAGGCGGCTTTGGCCGATACCACCGCCTATACTGAGAGGCAGTTCGCCGTTAAGCAGTTTTTTGTGGAAATACAGGTCTTTGCGCTTTTGTTGTCCGGTTATTTCCAATTGTCTCAGCAGTGCTTCCTTGTCTACGCGGATTCCCATGGACGAAAGTTCAACTGCGCGGTTTAGGACAGGATACCATATCAGAATGTCACCGTTTAATCCGTGTCGGCCGTCACTGTTCATGCTGGTCCAGTCGTCATAGTCGGGGGCGCGTCCGTCGTGTGGCTCTCCATTGGACAGTTTAGCACCTATACCGATAATGAATACAGCACCAAATTTCCGGCAGATAAGGTTTTCACGTTCTTTCGCGCTCTTGTCCGGATACATCTGCAACAGGTCTTCACTGTGAATAAAATATATATCTTCGGGCAGGAACGGTTTTATGCCGGGATAACGTTCATATACGAGAAATTCCGTACGTTTTATTGCTGAATAAATGCGGCGTACTGTGGTTTTCAGAAAGTCGAGATTACGCTGTTCGCGTGTCATCGCGGCTTCCCAGTCCCATTGGTCAACGTAAAGTGAGTGCAGGTTGTCAAGTTCTTCGTCTGCTCTTATGGCATTCATGTCGGCGTATACACCGTAACCCGGCTCTATGGCATAGTCGGCAAGCGTCAGGCGTTTCCATTTTGCTAATGAGTGTACCACTTCGGCTTTAGCATCGCCGAGGTCTTTAATAGGAAACGTCACGGGACGTTCCACTCCGTTCAGGTCGTCATTTATGCCGAGACCTTTAAGTACGAACAGCGGTGCGGTGACGCGCGTCAGGCGTAGCTCCGTGGAAAGGTTTGTCTGAAAAAAATCTTTTATCAATTTGATGCCTTGCTCCGTCTGGCGCATGTCAAGCAGAGACTTGTAGTTGTCGGGTTTTATCAGTTTGCTCATATTTATGTGTTTATTGTTTACTAATACGCCGACAAAGATATAAAAATATTATCAATATGCAAACTATAGTATTCGTTATGTTGCATTTTGATGTGTAATAGCGTTGTTATTGTAAATATGTGGATATAAAAAAAAGGACTGGAACGATACTTCGTCCCAATCCTTTTTTATTTAGGTTGTCATGGATTATTCTTCAGCCAGCGGGTCAAATGTACCGTTTGCGCCACCGTTGTTGTAGTCATCCCAACCAATGGTCTGCTCTACTGCCTTCATGTTGCTTTGTGCGCCACGGGGGATGCCGAGGATGTAATACTTCGGACGGTAGTTCATGTAAAGGTTGACCTGGTTCTGGTCGCGGCTGTCGCCCTTCTTCATTTTGCGGACGAGGTGCTGGTCGTACCACGTCTTCAACGTCTCAAGCTGTGAAGCAAGATCCTGGCGGAGGTCAACCGCAGCGCAACGCTCCTCTTCAAGCAGCGGGTCGCTGTCGTAAGTGGTACCGCCGAGACCGTCATTGTAATTGTTGTTCACACGGAACTCCATGTTCTCACGGCGCTGGCCGTTCATCGGCTTGAAGCCGAGCCATGTGCATGTGTTGCCGTTCCAGCCGGTCAGATTCCAAGTAGCAGGAGCGCCGGGTATTTCATCGAAGTACTCGCCGCCGTCGAAGAGCAGCCAACGGCGCATATCGTCGAAACGTTTGCCCTCGTAAGCGAATTCTATCTGGCGCTCGTAAAGGATTGCTGACATACATGCGGCCTGGTCTGAGGCGAGATTAGCCTGCAGACCGTAATTATTGGCAGCCGTGTAACCGGCACGTTCGCGTATCTGCTGCAAATAACCTACGGCCTCGTCCAAGTGGCCTGCGCCACAAGCTGCCTCTGCAAGATTGAGCAGTACTTCTGCATAACGTATCTCCATGTAAGGAGCTGCAGAATAGCAGAAGCCTCCGTTGTCGGCAGTAGCGTCAAAGTTGGCGTAAAGCGGAGTGGAGTTGATGTCCAAATCGTCAGAACGCTTGCAGATCATAACGCCGCTGTTGCTCGTCAACAGGTTGTCGGCTGCATATTCGTTAGTACTGTTGTCGTTGTCGCGGTCTTCCAGAGTTGTGTACCATACGTAGTTCCAAAGTTCGTAATTAGTACCGTTGTCGTATGACGGGTTGTTGGGATTATCCTCTACAACCGTAGCATTGCCCTGGTAAGCCCAACGGAAGCCGGGGAAACGGAACGTACGGTAGAAACGCGGGTCACGGTTCATGAACGGATGCTCGCTGTCGTATGCGTACTCTGACACGTCGAGCTTGGTATAAGTATTAGAAGTGTTAGGACGTTTTCCGTCAGCCATCGGGAACAGATCGATAAGCATTGCCGAAGCAGTCTTGCCCGAGCCTGATGTGTTGGCCGGACGGATGCCACGCTCCCAACTGTTATTCTTGGCAGGGTCGCCGTCGATGTTTGAATTGTTGTAAAGAGTAACGAACACAGCTTCGGGATTAACGCCGCGCTGGTTGAACATGTTGGCGAAAGCCGAACCGTTAATGTTGTTGCTTTCGTTGTAAAGTCCGTATCCGCAGGCGTTTATCGAGTCGAGTTCAACTTTCATCGTCTCATAAGCCTTCTGCCAGCGTGTCTGGTCGTTGGAGCGGTTGAACAACGGGCTTGCCCACCACAGCAATACACGGCCCTTCAGCGCGAGGGCAGTACCGGTGGTAACGTGTCCCCATTCCGGGCTTGACTCCATCGTGCTTGCGGCCATCATCTTGGCTGCCTTGTCGAGATCGTCCAATATGAACTCGATGCACTCCTTTGTAGTACTGCGTGCATTGGTTACACCCTCCACAGGGTTGAGCACCTCGGTGACGATTGGCACGCCACCGAAGAATTTCACCATATTAAAGTAACGCCATGCGCGGAAGAAGTAAAGCTGACCCAGCAGCTCGTCTTTCTGCTCTTGCGTAAGTGAACCGCCCTCGATACCGGCCATAGCATCATTGATGTTGCGTATGTGGCCGTAAGTGTTCTCACGCACATTATTCATCGAACCGAAGAAATAGTCGGTGGGAGCCGTACCCTGGTTGATGGTCAGTTCCACCTGAGGGTTGACAAACTCGCCGAAGCCGCTGTACTCTTCAGTACACTTGGCAAGCTCATCGGCAGTGCCGGTAGAAGTGTTCCTCCAGTTGGCACCCGAATTGGCGTCGGGAAGACATCTTGTATAAATATCGTTCACACGCAGTTGCGCGCCTTCGAAGTCGTTATAAATCTCAGAGCCGACATAATCGTAGTTTTGCTTGTCCTGTAAGAACTCATCGCTGCACGCAGTGAGCGCGAGGCATGTAACAAGACCGAAACCACACAACTTAAACATATTATTCTTAATCATCGTAATTATCCAATTAAAATGTTGTTTGTCATTAGAATGTAACATTCACGCCCACTGTGAATTTCCTCAAAGTAGGATAAGAACCGTAACTCATCATCGGGTCGATGAAGTTGTCGGGATACGGGTTGTAGAAGCTCAGCAGATTCTGTCCCGTGAGGTTCAGGCGGATGTTTTGCAAACCTATCTTCTTAACCAGGTTTTGAGGTATGGTGTAAGCCAGGGTTAAGCGGTTGAGTGTAACGCGCGTGCCGCTTACTCTCCAGAATGAGGACTCTACGGCATTGATGCTCTGGTACTGCAGGTTAGGCAGCCATCCGTTGCGGTTCTCTGCTACTACGAGATTGCCTGCGGCGTCGTAAATGTCTTGGTAAGAATACATATTGTCGACATTCCAGAACGAAGGCATGTTGGTGTATTCCAAATCGTCCACTCCGCTGCCCGACTTAAGGGCATTGCTGTCAATGAAGCTGTATCCGCCCCAAGATGCGTTAATCTGAGCTGTAAGTGAAAGTCCTTTCCACTCTGCGCCGAGGTTGAGTGTAAAACCGTAAGGATTGTTGCGGTTTGAGAGGCACACCTGGTCGTTGTCGCGGTCAACAATTCCGTCGGGGCCGGCGTATGTGCCGGTAGCCTCGTCGTAAGCTCCACGCACGTCCTTATAGATAAGCATACCGGGACGAACCTGGTCTTTGGTCATACCCATGTAAGAGGTTATGTTGTTGTCGGCGAAATATTCCTCAATGTCTTGGAAACTGCGGAACATGCCGATGCACTGCATACCCCAGCTACCGATGTCGGTACGGTGTCCCTTGGTTATCTGACGGTAGATGTAGTCGGTTTCCCAGTCCATGTTGAGTACCTTGTTGTCGGTATAGCCGGTGTTCAAACCTATTTTATACTTGAAGTCCTTGCCTATCTTGTCGCGCCAGGTTACGCCAAGTTCGAATCCCCAGTTGTCCATCTCGCCGAGGTTGACTGAAGCCGACTGCGTACCAACGGTTGCGTCAACGGCCTGGCTGATGTTCATAAGCATCTCACGGTTCCACTCACGGTACATATCAAACGTAACGGCAAGACGGCTGTCGAGTACGTTGAAGTCCAAACCGAAGTTGGCCTTGTAAACCTTATCCCAGTGGACGTCGCGGTTTACGGCGGCGTTGTTCTTGTTAAGGTTGATGCTGTTGGTAGTTTCAGATGACGGGTCGGTGCCGAACACAGGACCTACGTTGGCGTCTGAAGCGTACATCTGCATCCACTGCCAAGCCACGATGTTGTCACGACCGGTGAGACCGAACGAACCGCGTACTTTCAAGAAGTCAACCCACGGCAGGGCTTTCTTGAACCACTCTTCCTCAGACATAACCCAACCTAAGCTGCCTGAGGGGAATACGCCCCAATAGTTCTCCGGAGCGAACTTCGTAGAAGCATCCGAACGGATAAGGAACTCAACCAAATACTTGTTGGCGTATGCGTAATTGATACGGCCGATGTAAGAGAGTGTTCCTGACTCGGTACGCTTGAAGTTCAAGTCCGTTTTACCGCCGGCGCCGTTGTACTGTTCGTTGGTAAACGAATAAGGATCGTTTCTCTGTCCCATGAGGTACTCGCTCTCAGCCTCAGACTTCTCTATCGAGAACAAGGCACCAACGCTGTGCTGACCGAAGTCGCGGTTGTAAGAAGCCGTGAAGTTCATCTGGTAGTTGTCCGTGCGGTTCATTGTACGGTTGAGCTGCGGAGTACCGTTCTGTACGTTCTGCCTCAAGAGATTGGCCTCTGTGATGTAGTCTTCGTAGTTCTGGCCTGCAACGGGAGTGTACAAGTGGTTTCCACTGCCGGTACGACGCTGCATGTAGTATACGTCGTAGTCAGAACCGAACTGGTTGGTCTTGTCCGTATTGATACTCTTAGAGTAAGAGAACCTGAGGTTCAATCCCTTAAGAATCTTACTCCAACCGAAGTCGTAATTTACACTTGCGTTGATGTTGAGGTTTGAGTTCATCGTGTTGCTGTAGTCGCCGTTGTTGCGAAGTTCGTTGAACGAATACAGCTGATCCTCATTAACCTCGGTGTTGCTGATACCGTAAGCGGCGATTGGCAGTCCGTTGACATACTCCGGAATATAACGGGGACGGGTGAGCAGGATGTTGTAGTCCTTCTCGTTGGATGTTCCGCCTACTTTAATATAAGGAGACGTCTTGTCGCCGTAGTCGCCAGATACGCTCAAGTTGGCGCCCAACCATTTGCTTACCTTTACGTCAACGCCGGCACGGAAGTTCCAACGGTCGTAGTCAAGGTTTCCGAGGTTACCGTTCTGGTCGAAGTAAGAAAGGCTTGCGAAATAGCTTGCCCTCTCGGTGGCTCCGCTAAGGTTGACGCTGTGTTTCATCGTAAACGCCGTCTCCCAATATTTGTCGAGCAAATCGTAGTTAAGCCCCTTCATGGCTTCAAGCTCGTCGGCCTGATACAGATCCGTCAGATTGTTTAGGTCTGTGTTGGTCGGGTCGGCTGCTGCTACAGCGTTGTAAAGGCGGCCATAGTTGTATGCGCTAAGCATCTTGGGATGCGAAACGGCATCGGTAAAACCGAATGTTCCGCTGTAAGAAATGCGCGGTGCGCCTATCTTACCTTTCTTGGTAGTTACGAGGATTACACCGTTGGCGGCACGCGCACCGTAAACGGCTGCAGATGCGTCCTTCAACACTGAAATGCTTTCAACTTCTGAAGGGTCAAGGTTGTTGAATGCCTCGGCACCGAGGTTTTGTGTGGTATTGCCAATCTTAATATCGTTCGGGTAGATGTATCCGTCGATAACGAACAGCGGCTGCTGAGCTGTACTACCGATATCTCTAAGAGAGCTTGTGCCACGGACGTACATGGTAGCGCTCTCGCCCGGACGTCCTGAGCCCGAGCTCACATTAAGACCGTTTACAAGACCCTCAAGCGTGCTTGCGAGGTCGCCTGAGGCGAGGTCTTGTATTTCGTCCATGTCAACGGTAGCCACAGATCCGGTCAAGTGGGCCTTCTTCTGCACGCCGTAACCTACGACCACAAGTTCGTCAAGGTTTTGCGAGTCCTCTTTCAGCTGCACTCTGCCTCCGGCGGTGACGGTCATCTGCTCATATCCGATGTATGTGATGGTTATCTTTGCACCTTTGGGTGCCTGTATGGTATATTTACCGTCGAGGTCGGTTATAACGGCACCGTCTTTCTGTCCTTCTATGCGTACGGAAGCTCCGATGATAGGATCGCCGTTCTCATCGACGACGGTACCCTGTATCGGCGCACGGTTTTGTGCCAAGGCCGGTGTGGCCACTAAGGCCATAGCGCCGAAGCATAAACTGATTATGAATTTCTTTTTCATATCTTGTGTTCCTTTTGTTATTGATTATTGATTAGCCTGCAACCAGCGTGGGTCACCTGTTCCGAGTTGGGCCTGAGTGCTGCCGCTGATAGAGAAATTACCGTTTGCCGGGTCAGCAAATCCGGGATCGCTTTCAATAGCCGTGCCGCTGTCGTCATAACCGGCTACGGTACCGTCTGTGCTTTCAAATGCACCGTCAAACATGTATGTGTTGTTGCTGAAATTTCTGTTGTCGCAGCCCTGACGTCCGCCGAGGAAGCGGCGCGGTATCTGGTTATTGCCACAGTTTACGAAGATACAGTTTGTCATGTTCCAGTATGACGTGTTGCGTCCTGCGAATCCGTTGTAGTTACCCCACTGACCTGAATTTGCCACGTTGTAGAACGTGCAGTTGCTGTATGTTATCGAGTTGGTCGTGTAGCCGCCGCGGTCACAACGTCCTGAGTTGTTGTATTGTACGAAATAGTTTGCATCAGCACCTTCTGTTCCGTAGAATGTCGAGTTTTCGATAGTCAGGTTGTTGATGAATCCGCCTTGGAATCTGATTACACCGCTGACTTCTGCTCCAGTGAGCTGTACTACACAGTCATTGATAATAGCGGTGCCAAGGCAATACTTGACGTTGTTGTCGTAAATGAAATAATTGTTCACGCCCGTAACCTGGCAGTTCTCAAGCAGCAGCGACTGCTGGATGTCATAATATGCTTGCGTACCGCTGATTACGCCCAATATGCTTTCGTCGGGTGTTTCTGAATAAGCTATGAACGGGTCTGTTGATGCAGAACAGTTGAAATTCACATTCTTTATTGACATTCCCGTAGAAGTGGAGATGCTTGCATTGGCGGTCAGCGTGACGGTTGCCGGATTGTTGGGGTCGGTTGTGCGCAACTGCACACGTTTGTTGCCGAAGTCAATGCTGCCCGACATGGTGTATTCTCCTCCGGCCACAAGGTCGTAAGCCATTTCGGTTGTTATGGCGTCGTCAGGCATCGGATTTGAATTGATGTATTCTGTTATGTCTGACCCTTCCGGAATAGTTCCTATTGCAGTCGTAAAACTGTTGAATGTGACCAATGTAGTTTCGGCTGCCTCTGTGTTGTTCAGCTCATCGTTGCCGGCAGTTCTGATGCTGAATGTGTAGTTATGGTCAACCTCTCTTGTCACGGCAATCTGGCATCTGTCGATAAGCGAGTCCTGTATGTCATCAACAATGGTAGGATTGTTGGTGTCGGTGACATCGGTCACGGTGCATATATAACCGCCTGCTCCACGTACAACCGACCAAGAGATGACAGTCTGCGCTCCGTCGGCCGAAGCCTCGATTGTGATGTCCTCAGATGTAGGAGAAGAAAGAGTTGTGTTGGTCACATCACTCCTCCAGCTCTCATCTTCAAAACCATCTTGTGCGCATGAAGACAACAGCAACGCTCCAACGGCAAATGCCGACAGCATGCGTGCTTTTCTTCTTAGTGAAAAATGATTTCTTTTCATAAATCGTTTATTAAAGTGTTATACATTATTATTTTATTAGGATTGTTTGTTTTCTTGTTTTCGCGCTTCATGGACCATACACTTTCACTATAGACGCAATGGCTTAAAAAATGTAATCAAAATTTCAAAATAAATAAAAATAAAATGTTGTGTTAAACTTTTTCTTGTATGCTTTTCTTGTTGTTCTCATGGTAAAGGCAGCTTCCTGTTTTTCCGTTGTGTGCGGTTTATTTGTATGTTTGTCAGCTGTTTGTTGATTTCCGGCAACAAATTGTTTTAGAACGAAGATTTGCAACAGTGGATATAAGTGTCGCTGAAAATCTTTATATCTGAAAAATCCGCTTTGCCTCTGACATTAGACATGTCTGGGCAAGCGGATTTTTATTATCAACTTTTATGTGCAAAGCATGGTAAAGCCTTGCGGCTTTGGGTGCAGATTATTTTCTGATGAACTTTTTGCCGTTCTGTATCAGAATGCCTTTCGCGTTCTTGTCAACACGCTGTCCGGCCAGATTGTATACGGGAGCGTTCGGGTCGTTCTGCTCTTCCACGGTAATGTCGTTGATGCCGCTTTCGCCGTCAGGTGTGAATTCATAACCGCTGAAGCCTATCTGTGTACTCTTGTTGAACACGTAGTAAGTCTCTCCCGGTACTACTTTGAAAGTAAGGTAAACCCAGCAAGCCTGGTTGCCTTCGCCCAGTACGTATGCGTCAGAGCCTTCTGTGCCTTTTGTCGGGATGTTCTCCTGATACATGGGGTAGCCTGCCAGCGGGTCGCCTTCGGGTACGTCGTTGTTCTGTCCGTTGATATAGCCGGATACGGTTACGTCTGTGCCGATAGACAGTGCCGTGCCGTCGCTTGCTTTTGCAATGTAGATATCGCGGTTGCCTTTGTTTATCCAAGCGGCAATTTTCAGCGTGCCTTCAGCTCTTGCCACGAAAGTAACGTATGTGCCGTTTGTAGGCAGACCGGCTGTGCCGTCGGGTGAGTAGTAAGCGTCTCCCCAGTAAGCTCTGTATACGCCGGTGGGAACATCGTCTGTCATAATCTCTTCAAAAGTCACTTTGCTGATGTCAACGGGGTTACCTTTGCCCTGTACATAGTAGAAAGGTGCCACTGAGCCGTCTGCACTGAGGTCTTTCTTCGAGATGTTTCCCCAGCTGTTGTCGTAGGTTGTTTCCAAAGGCAGTATTTCGCCGTCCGCATATCCTGCAACCGGGCCTGAAGTGTGTGTGCCTTTTACGCTTTTTGTTTCAAATTCAATTACTGACATCTGTGTCGGGTCTGAGTTGGCAGTGTACTCAGCCTTGAGTGTGCCGTCCTCGTTGTTTACATACCAGCTTTCGGTCTGTGCGTTTGCGCCTATTGTGCAAAGTACCACAGCAACTGAGAGTAAAGTTTTTTTCATAATCGTATTGTTTAAATTGTTTTGGTTTGTCTTGCTGACGATTGGTTACAATCGTTTGATTGTATGACGTATGTCCGGCCGTGTTGTAATCACACTTGCATAGTGGTTTAACGAGCGTTAACATATTACCGCGCCCTGCTTCGCTTTTTGTTTTTCAAAAGCTTGTCTTTTGGCTCGTAAAAGGTAAGCTTTTACCGCCTGAAAGGTAAGCTTTTGCAAGCTAAAAGATAAGCTTTTTGTAAGATATTGTCTGTCAGTCTGTTACAAAGGTGCTTGCGGCGGCTCCTGTGGCTCGGGTGAACGGTCTGACAGATGTCTGTGTATGGCATGAAAAAAGAACGGTGGAATGATGTGCGTGGCGTGTTTTTCATTACGCGGAGTACATCTTCGGCCGTGTCTGAAAAACAGGCCCTGGAGATTACTTTTTGTTGCCTGTGAAGCCCCGTGACGGGCATTTCTGATTGCTGTTTCGGGCTGTTGTGTGCAAAAACGGTATGCAATGCTTTCTTAATGTCATGACATGCGACAGTATTTTTCCTCGGTTTTTCTTGCAGCTTATGTGTAAAATAACTAACTTTGCCGAAAGATAGACAATGCACGTGTGCGCGTGTGTGCCGCATGGCGCAATGTCCGGTCATAACCTTGATGTAATATTAAAAACATAATAGATTTGATACTATGGCAAAAATAAGGCAGATAGTGGAGTGTGTGCCCAATTTCAGCGAGGGGCGCGACAAGGCAGTGATAAAACAGATAACGGATGTCATTGAGGCTTGCGAAGGCGTAAAGTTGCTCGATGTTGACCCGGGTGAGGCTACCAACCGCACTGTGGTAACCTTTGTGGGCGAGCCTGACGCTGTGGTCGAGGCTGCGTTCAAGGCTGTGAAGAAGGCCGGCGAGGTGATTGACATGCGCCGTCATCACGGTGCCCATCCGCGTATGGGTGCCACTGACGTGTGCCCGCTGGTGCCCGTAAGCGGCATAACTCTTGAAGAGTGTGCAGAACTGGCCCGCAAGCTGGCCGGACGCATTGCCGACGAACTGGCCATTCCGTGTTATTGCTACGAGGCTGCGGCCCTGAAGCCGGAAAGACGCAACCTGGCCGTTTGCCGCAAGGGTGAATACGAGGCCCTGCCCGAGAAGCTGGCCGACCCTGACGGCTGTCCTGATTTCGGCGCACGTCCGTATGACGAGGACGTGGCCCGCACGGGCTGTACGGCCGTCGGTGCGCGCGATTTTCTTATAGCGGTTAATTTCAATCTTAACACGACGTCGACACGCCGTGCCAATGCAATAGCCTTTGACGTGCGTGAGAAGGGACGTCCCGAGCGCATAGGCAACCCTATAACGGGCGAGATACGCCGCGACGAAAACGGCAAGCCCGTAATGCTTCCCGGCACATTAAAAGGCACCAAGGCCATAGGATGGTTTATCAAGGAATACGGCATAGCCCAGGTATCGATGAACATAACCGATATCAACGCCACACCGCTGCATGTGGCTTTTGACGAGGTATGCCGTTGCGCACAGGCCCGCGGACTGCGTGTCACCGGTACTGAGATTGTAGGTCTGGTGCCAGAACGGGCAGTAATTGATGCCGGCAAGTATTTCCTGCGCAAGCAGCACCGCTCTACCGGCATACCTAAGGAGGACATTCTGAATATCGCCATCAAGTCGATGGGACTTGACGATCTTCGCCCGTTTGTGCCGGAAGAGAAGGTCATCGAATATCTGCTCGATGCCGGAAAAGACGATGCCGGCAAGCTGACCGCGCTCACAGTGAAAGGTTTTGCAGATGAGACGCTGCGTGAGTCACCGGCTCCGGGCGGCGGTTCTGTTGCTGCATACATGGGGGCTCTCGGTGCGGCATTGGGTACGATGGTGGCCAATCTGTCGGCTCACAAGCCCGGATGGGACGACCGTTGGGACGAGTTCAGCAACTGGGCCGACAAGGGTGTTGAGCTGGAAGCTGAACTGCTACACCTTGTAGACGAAGACACAGAAGCCTTCAACCGCATAATGGCGGCTTTCGGCATGCCAAAGAACACTGACGAGGATAAGCGCCTGCGTTCGGAGGCCATACAGAGCGCCACGCTGTTTGCCGCACAGGTGCCTCTCGAGACCATGAAAGCTTCGTCGAAGGCGTTTGAGATATGCCGTGCGATGGCCGAGACAGGTAATCCCAACAGCGTGTCAGATGCCGGTGTGGGTGCCCTCGCTGCACGCGCTGCCGTGCTTGGTGCAGGTCTGAATGTCAAGATAAACGCTTCTTCTCTGAAAGACAAGGCTGCCGCCGGAGCCCTTGTTGCCGAGGCCGAACAGCTGATGGCCGAAGCCGACAAAGCCGAAAGAGAGATAATGGAGATAGTGGAAAGAAAGATAAACGAATAACCGGATGTAGTAAGGAGAGGAGGAGTAAAGCAGTAAGTAGAAATGTTTTCAGGCCGTTGTCAGATGCCGGTGCCGTCAGTTCACATATTTACTTGCTTCTTACTCCTTTTCGCCTTCTCTCCCAAAAATAAGAAATGAAAATGACAAAAGAAGAGTTTGCAGCGGAGATACGCGCCGGTATACCGGACGTATTGCCCGAACCGATGCCTTATGACACCGAGATAAACCATGCGCCGAAGCGCAAGGACATACTTACAAAGGAAGAGAAGAAACTCGCGTTGCGCAATGCCTTGAGGTATTTCCCTAAGAAGTTTCATGCCACACTCGCCCCTGAGTTTGCCGAAGAACTTGAGAAGTACGGGCGTATTTACATGTATCGCTTCCGTCCACGTTATGAGATGTATGCCCGTCCGATAGACGAATATCCGCACAAGTCGCTTCAGGCGGCGGCCATCATGCTGATGATACAGAACAATCTCAACCCCGCCGTGGCGCAACATCCCCACGAACTTATTATATACGGAGGCAACGGAGCCATCTTCCAGAACTGGGCGCAGTATCGTCTGGCGATGAAGTATCTCAGCGAAATGACCGACGAGCAGACTCTCGTCATGTATTCCGGTCATCCGCTCGGTCTTTTCCCGTCGCATAAGAATGCACCGAGAGTGGTTGTCACCAACGGTATGGTGATACCGAATTATTCCAAACCGGATGACTGGGAGCGCATGAATGCTCTCGGTGTCAGCCAGTACGGACAGATGACAGCCGGCTCATACATGTATATAGGTCCGCAAGGCATTGTTCACGGTACAACCATCACCGTGCTTAACGCCGCACGCATGCAGCTCAGGAAAGAGCCCGGACGCAAAGACATACACGGCATGCTGTTCGTGTCGTCCGGTCTTGGCGGCATGTCGGGCGCACAGCCCAAGGCAGGCAACATAGCCGGCGTTGTGAGTGTCGTGGCCGAAATCAATCCGCTGGCTGCGCAGAAGCGTTACGACCAGGGTTGGGTTGACGAGCTGCACACCAGTCTTGACGAGTTGATACCCTCGGTACGCAAGGCCGTAGAAGAACGTAAGACGGTGTCTATGGCATACGTCGGCAATGTAGTAGACCTGTGGGAACGTCTTGCCGACGAGGGTATAAAGGTTGATCTCGGCAGCGACCAGACATCTCTGCACAACCCATGGGCCGGCGGATATTATCCCGTCGGCATGACTCTGGAAGAGTCAAAGCGGATGATGGCCGACAATCCGGCCGAGTTCCGCGAACGTGTGCAGGCTTCGTTGCGCCGTCAGGTGGCAGCCATCAACAAGCTGACGGCACGCGGCATGTATTTCTTCGATTACGGCAACGCTTTCCTCCTTCAGTCAGAACGTGCCGGAGCAGACATCATGGGAGCAGACGGCCGGTTCCGTTATCCCTCGTATGTTCAGGACATCATGGGACCGATGTTTTTCGATTACGGTTTCGGCCCGTTCCGCTGGGTATGCACATCGGGTGATCCGAAAGACCTTGAAGCCACTGACCGCATAGCTGCTGAAGTGCTTGAGGATATCCGCAAGGCCGCTCCCGAAGAAATACAGGGCCAGATGGACGATAACATCCACTGGATAAAAGAGGCCGGACGCAACCACCTCGTGGTAGGTTCGCAGGCTCGCATCCTTTATGCCGACGCAGAGGGACGCACCAAGATAGCCCTTGCCTTCAATGAGGCCATAAAGCGGGGAGAGATAAGCCGCCCCGTTGTGCTTGGCCGCGACCATCACGACGTGTCGGGCACAGACTCGCCGTTCCGCGAGACAAGCAACATATATGACGGCTCACAGTTCTGCGCTGACATGGCTGTGCAGAATGTGATAGGCGACTCTTTCCGTGGCGCAACGTGGGTTTCACTCCACAACGGTGGCGGAGTAGGCTGGGGCGAGGTCATCAACGGCGGCTTCGGCATGGTTATTGAC
>CALNFG010000003.1 GCA_939792625.1 uncultured Prevotella sp. | reverse complement strand
GCGTATAGCGTTTGAGAAGCCGCTTGACCGTCGGATTTAGAAGCTGTTTTGATTTTTTACAGTCATGACACATGTAAGTGTGTAAGATGTAAACGGCCGGCCGCAAAAATGTTGCAGCCGGCCGTTCATTTGCATTATGGTATTAAGTCATTACAGTAGAGATTCAAATTTATCCTGCAGTTTGCTCTTTGTCGTAGAGCCTACGAACTTGTCTACCACCTTACCGTCTTTGAAGAACAGTATTGTCGGGATGTTGCGGACACCGAACTCCATGGCGATATCGTCGCACTCTTCGACATCGCATTTGCCTACAACGATTTTTCCGTCATATTCTTCGGCAAGTTCGCCGATAATGGGAGCTATGGCTTTGCAGGGGCCGCACCATGTTGCCCAAAAGTCAACTACTAACGGCAGGTTGCCGTTCTTTAAGCTTTCAAAGTTCTCTGTTGTGATTTTTACTTCCATGTTTTTTATTTTTTTAAGTGAATAACTATGTTGCCTGTATTATAATTCCTGCAAACAATGTGCCAGCTTTTTTAATTCATGGTTCATGATTCACAATTCATAATTGCCTTGCGGAAAAACTTTATGCGCCTGCCCATTTATGAACTATGAATTGTGAATTATGAATTAATCCTGTAACTCAGTGCCTCATTGTTCTTTATAAATGATATCAGTTCTTTGCATACGTCTACTTTACCGGTGCGGCTGTGCAGGGTGAACGGGCGGTTTGCCAGTCCGTCATTCACCTGAAAGTACAGTTGTGTCGTGCCCGGACTGTCTTTTATCACCGTCACGAGGTCTGACACGGTGGTGTCATCGAGCTTTGCGGCGTCAAGAGTTATGGTGAGACGTTCTATCTGGTTGTCTTTTACGGTTTGCAGATACTGTATGTCGGTGATGCGCATTTCCATCATGTCGCTGCCGCGGAAGCGCTGCACGAACTGCGCCTTTATCATAACGGTGCAGCCCTCTATGAGCATGCCTTTCCACTTGCCACATTCTTCGCCGAATAAAGCCAGTTCACCCGATCCTTCAAAATCTTCGATTGTGACAAATCCGCACGGCTTGCCGGTTTTCGTGAATTTGCTGCGTACCATCGTGACGATGCCTCCCAGCAGTACTTCCTGTTTCTTTGAAAGCTCCTGCTTGTCGGCCAGTTCCGAGCAGTGAGTGTTGCATAAGTTGTTGAGTATCACTTCAAAATCGTCAAGCGGGTGGGCCGACAGGTATATTCCGACGAGGTCGCGCTCCCTGTTCAGTTTCTCAATGCTGCTCCAGGGCTCGCCTTCGGGTATTGGCGGTGTGGCGATGTCAACATCGTCAACTCCTCCGAAGAGTGAGTTCTGTGCGGCGTTCTTCTCCTGTTGGTATAACTGTCCGTAACGTATCAGCGTGTCAAGGAAAGCGTCGCCTTTGGCGTTTTTGCCGAAATAGTTCTCACGTCTTATGTTGAAACTGTCAAATCCGCCGCTCAGCGCCAGACTCTCGAAACACTTGCGGTTGCATGCGGCAAGGTTGACACGTTGTGCCAGGTCGAAGACGTCTTTGTAAGGGCCGTTCTTCTCGCGTTCGCTTATTATGGCTTCGGCGGCAGCCGAGCCCATACCCTTTATCGCGGCAAGGCCGAAGCGTATGGCTCCCTGTTTGTTAACGCTGAATTTCTGCCGGCTTTCGTTTACGTCGGGGCCGAGTGTCTTTATGCCCATGGCCTTACATTCGTCCATGAGCTTGGTTATTTCGGCTATGTTGGTGTAGTTCCGGCTCATGTTGGCTGCCATGTATTCGGCGGGATAGTGAGCCTTGAGATACGCCGTCTGGTAAGCCACCCACGAGTAGCATGTAGCGTGACTCTTGTTGAACGCATAGCTGGCAAACTTCTTCCAGTCTTCCCATATCTTGTGCAGCACCTCGTGCTTGTAGCCGTTCTTTTTGCCACCCTCGTAGAAGAGTCCCTCAAGGTGGTTCATCTTTTCGATGAGCTTCTTACCCATGGCCTTGCGCAGAGTGTCGCTCTGGCCGCGCGTGAAGCCGGCCAGCTGGCGGCTGAGGAGCATGACCTGCTCCTGATACACGGTGATGCCGTAAGTGTCTTTGAGATATTTCTCCATGCAGGGGATGTCGTACGTAATCTTCGACGGGTCGCGCTTACGTTCGATAAACTGCGGTATGTAGTCCATCGGGCCCGGCCGGTAGAGGGCGTTCATGGCTATGAGGTCTTCAAACACGGTGGGATGAAGCTCGCGGAGGTACTTCTGCATGCCGGCCGACTCAAACTGGAACGTGCCTATCGTGCGGCCCTCGCTGTACAGTTTGTAGGTCTCGGGGTCGTCAATGGGTATTGTGTCGAGGTCGATCACGTCGCCTGTGGTCAGGCGTATGTTCTCCACTGCCTCTTTCAGGATTGACAACGTTTTCAGTCCGAGAAAGTCCATCTTGATGAGTCCCGTCTCCTCTATGACGCTGCCTTCATACTGTGTGCAGAGCAGTTTCTTGCCTGTCTCTTTGTCATCGGCCGTAGATACCGGCACCCAGTCGCTGATAGGGTCGCGGCATATTATGGTGCCGCAGGCGTGTATGCCCGTGTTGCGCACGTTGCCTTCGAGCATCTTGGCATACTCTATTGTCTCGTGCAGGCGCGGGTCGGGTGAGGCTTCGGCTTCGCGCAGTTCTCTCACGCACTTTATGGCGTTGGTCAGATTCATCTTCATGCCGTCGGGCAGGCGGTCGGGTATGGCCTTGCACAGGCGGTTTGACTCTTCCAGGGGCAGCTTTTCCACGCGGGCCACGTCTTTTATGGCAAGTTTTGTGGCCATGGTGCCGTATGTTATGATGTGTGCCACTTTGTCGGCACCGTATTTCCGGGTTACCCAGTCGAGTACCTTTCCGCGTCCGTCATCATCGAAATCGGTGTCGATATCGGGCAGCGAGATACGGTCGGGGTTAAGGAAACGCTCGAACAGCAGGTCGTATTTTATTGGGTCAATCTTCGTGATGCCCAGACAATAGGCCACGACGGAGCCTGCTGCGCTGCCTCGGCCCGGGCCTACCATCACTCCGAGTTCGTCGCGTGCGGAGTTGATGAAGTCCTGCACGATGAGGAAGTATCCCGGGAAGCCCATCGTCTTCATTATGTACAGCTCGAACTTCACGCGCTCTTCCACTTCCTCCGACAGCGGGTCGCCGTAGAGTTTCCTTGCGCCTTCGTATGCGAGTTTGGCCAGATAGTCGGCCTCAAACTTTATCCGGTATATCTTGTCATAGCCTCCGAGCTTCTGTATCTTCTTTTCCCCTTCCTCGCGCGACAGCACCACGTTGCCGTTTTCGTCTTGTGTGAACTCGTCGTACAGCTGTTCTTCGGTGAAGCGCTTGCGGTATTCCTCCTCCGTGCCGAACTCTTCGGGTATCGGGAAGAAAGGCATGATGGGGGAGTGGTCTATGCTGTAAGACTCCACCTTGTCCAACACTTCGCATGTGTTGGCAAGAGCTTCGGGCACGTCGGCAAACACTTCGTTCATCTCGGCTCTTGTTTTAAACCATTCCTGCTTTGAATACAGCATGCGGTTGGGGTCGTCAAGGTCTTTGTTCGTTGAAAGACACAGCAGGCGGTCGTGCGCTTCGGCGTTCTCTTCGTCAACGAAGTGGCAGTCGTTGGTGCATACCAGCTTGATGCCGTACTTCTTTGAAAACTCCATCAACACTTTGTTTGCCTTCTGCTGCAGCGGGTATGTCTCGCGGTTGGCCCGTATGCGCGGGTCTTTCACCTCGTGGCGTTGCAGCTCGAGGTAATAGTCGTCGCCGAACACGCGCTTGTACCACTGCGCGGCCTCTTCTGCTCCGGCAATGTCGCCTTTCAGTATTTTGGCAGGCACTTCGCCTGCAATACATGCCGAGCAGACGATAAGTCCCTCGTGATAAGTCTCGAGGTCGGCACGGTCGGTGCGCGGACGCATGTAGAATCCGTCCACCCATGCGCGGCTCACCAGTTTTATCAGGTTTTTATATCCCTTGTAGTTTTTTGCCAATACTATGAGGTGGTAACCGCCCTGGTCGCCGAGGTCTTTTACCTTGTCGGCTTTCGTGCGTCGCGCCACGTACATCTCGCATCCCAGTATGGGCTTGAACTCGGGCTTGCCCTGCTCCTTCAGTTCGGCGTTTTTCTTCTTGCAATAGTTGAAAAACTCCTTTATGCCCATCATGTTGCCGTGGTCGGTCACGGCCATGCCACGCATGCCGTCGGCTATGGCCTTGTCCACAAGCCGCTTGACGCTGGCCTGGCCGTCGAGTATGCTGTAATAAGTGTGTACGTGGAGATGAACGTAGTCTTGCATATATAGTATTGTGTGAAAATGTTGTGGAACGTTTTTTCGACGGTCAAAGTTAGGGCTAAAAAACGAGACTGCCAAGAAGAACGTGTGAATAATGTAAAAAATAAAAGCTGCGGCGGGCTGTCATTCTTTCGCATTTGTTGAAAAATCGTAAGAAAATGCCGCGCCTGCGGTTTTAATATATGTCTTTTGTGCTGCTGCGGGAGTTTTGTTGTAAGCGGGAGGCGCATGATTGTTTACAATATGAAAGGTAAGCTTTTGCTTTGCAAAACATGACCTTTTGTCTCGTCAAAGACCGTCTTCGGCACGTCAAAAGCTTACCTTTCGGCGGTTAACGGGGCGGGTATGTGTGACGCGGCACAATGTCTCTTTCATCCGTGTTACGGAATGTTAAACATGGAAAAGGAACGGACGGTAAGCTTGCAGATGACGTAAATATGACATATCTTTGTTCATGTTTGGGCGTATGCCCGATGTGCATGGTTTGATTTAAAGCGAGAATATGTTGAATATGCAAAAGCCAGGTATAATGAAAAAGAAAATAATTGCCGTCATTGCTGCGGCGGTGTCGTTGGCTGTGAGTTGCGGTGTTGAGGCCCGTGTCGTGCCCGCCGTAAAGCCGCGTATACTTATCAGTACTGACATAGGCGGCACCGACCCGGACGACAATCAGTCAATGGCTCACTTCCTTATGTACAGCGACATGTTTGAAACAGAAGGTATAATATCGTCGCCGTCGTACGGAGATGGAAGCAAGGATGAGATACTCCGCATGATAGACGTGTACGAACAGGACCTCCCGGTGCTGAAGAAGCATGCCGAAGGCTTTGCCTCGCCCGATTATCTGCGTTCGGTCACCAAGCAGGGACGTAAGGGGGCCGCTCCGCTGTGCGGGTACATGACATCCACCGAAGGCTCTGACTGGATTGTGAGATGTGCGCGTAAGGACAGTGACAGACCGTTGTACGTCTTGGTGTGGGGCGGGCTTGACGACCTGGCACAGGCTCTGCACGATGCCCCCGACATAGCCGGCAGGATAAGGGTGTACTGGATAGGAGGCCCGAACAAGAAGTGGAGCATCAACAGCTATGTCTATATAATAGAGAATTTCCCTGATTTGTGGATGATAGAGAACAACGTGTCTTACCGCGCCTTTATAAGCGACGGCAGGAATCCTGATGATTACAACGCCGGTTTTTACAGTCATTTCGTGGCAGGGGCAGGACATCTCGGGGCTGATTTTGCCTCTTATCTCGGCGGCCGTCCCAAGATGGGCGACACTCCGGCGTTGCTGTACATGATGGACGGCGACCCTGCCGACCCTGAGAAAGATTCGTGGGGAGGGAGCTTTGAGCGATGCACGCACAGTCCGAGAGTGGTGTTCAACCGCACTGCCACGGCCGAAGACACCGTGCAGAATTATGCCGTCATAGAGTTTCATGTCAGTGGCCCGGTGCTTGACTCTTCCATGACAGGCCGTCCGTGTGTAACCTTGACAATAGCAAAACAAAGCTGGGCCGGGTATTATATGGGCGGCGGCGACTACATGGTGCGTTATTCCACATATACTCTCGGCACGCTGCCGTACACAATCGAGTCTGACATAGAAGGCTTCCCTGTGCAGAAAGGTGAGGTTACAATAGAGAACTCTTGGCCGGGTAAATCGCGCCAGACCGATTATCTCACTGGCGGTCATTGGTTTACTGACCACGGCAGTCCGGCTTTGTTCCACGGTTACATGCAGGGCGGAGCCACGATATACAAGTGGCGCAAAGAAGTCATGGATGACTGGGGCATGCGCTGGGGATGGCTGAAAGAATAGTATGACAGCTGAAAGGTGATTATATGCCGCAATAAAAACGGGCAGGCGGACGGTCGTGTCACCGTCGTTGCCTGCCCGTTGTGTTTTCTTATGTGCCGGAGTTACTTGACCTGTACCACCAGATATTTGCTTGTACTCCAGAATATTTGCGGGTTGGTGATGTGCAGCACGTACTGCTTCTGTGCGTCGCGCTCAAGCTTGTAACTGCTTGAGGGGTGCATGGTGAGCAGCTTGGCCGACTTTGAATACAGTTTGATAGCCTTGAGCGTGCGGATGTCAACTTTTGTGAAGTAGCTCTTGTTGAAGTTCGACTGTAGCACCTTTCCGTCCACAAGGATGTTCTGGTCTTTAAGTTCTTTCTTCGTGCCGTACACATACCATGCCGTGTTCAGCTGCTTGTCCTGCGTGTTGATGGTGTTGGCCTTCTTCGCGTTGTCGTCTTGCAGGATGTTGACATTTTTGTTGAGGGTGGTTGTTGTGCGTTCCAGTTCCTCTATATGTATGTCTTTGGCTTCAAGCTGTGCGTAGAGGTCTTTTATCTGATTGTCTTTGTCCTCAAGCTGCTTGGTGAGGTTTTCTATTGTTTTTTGCAGCTGTTCGCTCTTCACCGTGCCGTTTTTCACCTGGTTGCGCAGCTTTGCTATCAGCTCGCGGTTTTCTGCCATGCGCTGTTGTATGAACTGCATGTTCTCCCTGATTTGCTGCTGGCGTTTGGCGCCTTCACCCTCTTTGGCCACACTTACACGGTTTTCGGCCTCATTGATTTGGCGGAATCCTTCCTCCACTTCGTTGAGGATGCCCATCATGTCGTTGATTTCGTTGTCTTTCTGCTCGATTATTTTCTGCAGAGAGTCTTGTCTGGCGGTGTTAGGCAGGTCTTTCTGCGACTTACCGCTGTTGCATGCGACTAATGCCAGCAGGCATGCCGCGAAGAATAATAGCTTTTTCATAATCTTGATATTTTATGTTTATGTTTTTTCAATGATATTCTGTCCTATGTGGCTTGGCCGGGCTTTTCGTCTGCCGGCCGGCTGTCTTCACCGGCCTGATTTTGTCTTCTTGCCTTTATGCTCCTTACTTCGGGACTGCCTTCCAGCACTATGACAAATTCCCCACGGGGCTCGGTCTCCTTGAAGTGGGCCGTCACTTCGTCAAGCGTTCCGCGCACACTCTCTTCATGTATCTTTGATATTTCGCGGCATACGCTCACCCTTCTGTTTCCGCCGAAACATTCGGCGAACTGCTGCAGGGTTTTCAGCACTCGGTAAGGCGACTCATAGAAGACCATTGTGCGAGTCTCTTGCTTCAGCGTTTCGAGGCGTGTGGCACGGCCTTTTTTGGGCGGCAGAAAGCCTTCGAAGCAGAAACGGTCGCACGGCAGGCCCGATGACACCAGGGCTGGGACGAATGCCGTTGCTCCCGGAAGACATTGCACTGTGACTCCGGCGCTGACAGCCTCGCGCACGAGGAAGAATCCGGGGTCGCTTATGCCCGGCGTGCCGGCGTCGCTTATAAGGGCGGCTGTGGCTCCGGCTTTCAGCCGTTCCACGACAGATGCAGACGTGCCATGCTCGTTAAACTTGTGGTGGGACACAAGATGAGCCTTTATCTCAAAATGTTTCAGCAGGATGCCGGATGTGCGTGTGTCTTCAGCCAGAACAAAATCCGCTTCTTTCAGTATGCGGACTGCCCTGAATGTCATGTCTTCCAGATTACCCACCGGCGTGGGTACAACGTATAATAAACCCATAATCAGCCACAAATATAAGTATTTAATCTACGTCGGCAAAAAAACGGTGTAAATCTTTGCAATTTTTAAAACGTATTTGTAATTTTGCGCCGCGATGAATAACAATATGTCAGGCGAGGCACACCGCCCGGGTAGAATAGAAGTTGTGTGCGGCTCGATGTTTTCGGGCAAGACCGAAGAGCTTATCAGGCGTCTCAAACGTGCCGAATTCGCGAGACAGAAGGTAGAGATATTCAAGCCGGCCATCGACACAAGGTATTCAGACATAGATGTGGTTAGTCATGACCGCCATTCGATACCGAGTACGCCGGTTGACTCTTCCTCGTCCATACTTCTGCTGTCGTCAGACATAGATGTAGTGGGCATCGACGAGGCGCAGTTTTTCGACGAAGGTCTTGTCGGTGTGTGTAATGAGCTTGCCGGGCGTGGCGTGCGTGTCATCGTGGCCGGTCTGGACATGGATTTCAAGGGAGTGCCTTTCGGCCCTATTCCTGCGCTTTGCGCCGTGGCCGACGAGGTGACGAAGGTGCATGCCATCTGTGTGAAATGCGGCTCGCTTGCCTATGTCAGTCACAGACTTGTCTGCAGTGACAAGCGGGTTATGCTTGGTGAGGAGAGCGAGTATGAGCCTCTTTGCCGCGAGTGTTACCGCAAGGCGGTTGAAGAGGAGCGTAAGGCGGCCCGTATGCAGGATATCTGACGTGCAGACTTGCTTTGCCGGCAAACTGTTTACGTTGAAAACAGACAGAAACTGACGATGATGATAGAGGAAAAAATAACATTCGACAAGTTTATACGTTGGGCTCTGACTTCGGTTGTGGTCATAGCGGTGTTGCTGCTTATGAATTATCTTAGCAGCGTTTTGTTGCCGTTTTTTGTAGCCTGGCTGTTGGCTTACCTGATATATCCCGTAGTGAAGTTTGTGCAGTATAAGATGCGTGTGCCCACAAGGGTGCTGTCAATCATCGTTTCACTTGTTTTTATCATCGGTGTCATCGGTGGAATATTCTATCTCATCATTCCTCCGATGATAGACCAGTTTGACAAGTTGAGCGAGGTGCTGTCGCGTTATCTGCACGAAAAGACACATATAAACAACTTTCCGGTGACGATACAGCAGTGGCTCAACGAAAACAAGGACAGCATAATGGACTTTTTCCAGCAGGAGGATGTCACTGAAGCCATAAAAAACGCCATGCCTAAAGTTTTTTCCGTGATAGGGCAGACAGCAAATGTGATAATCAGCATAGTGGCATCGCTCATCACCCTGTTGTATCTCTTCTTTATCCTTCTTGACTATGAGAGGCTTGCCTCGGGCTTCATAAAAATATTCCCGAAGAAAAACAGACCGTTCTGGCATGCGCTGATTAATGACGTGGAGCGTGAGATGAACAGCTACATACGCGGTCAGAGCCTCGTGGCTCTGTGCATAGGAGTGCTTTTCTGCATCGGTTTTACGATAATCGATTTTCCGATGGCGATAGGTCTCGGCATACTTATCGGCATACTCAGTCTGATTCCTTATGTCCACGGTCTGGCCTTTATTCCGATGATAATCCTGTCGTTGCTGAAAGCTGCCGACACAGGGCAAAACTTCTGGATAATATTCGCTTCGGCAGTGGGAGTTTTTCTTGTCGTACAGGTCATCACCGATATGGTGCTTACGCCTAAGATAATGGGCAAGGCCATGGGGCTTAATCCTGCCGTGATACTTCTGTCGCTGTCGGTCTGGGGAGCTTTGCTGGGATTTATCGGACTTATTGTGGCCCTTCCGCTTACCACTCTCATCATAGCTTATTACCAGCGGTATGTTACAAAGGATGTTGACAATGGTGAAGGGCAACCGGAACAGAACAGCATGACACTTGCGCCGGAACAGACAGAAAATACTGCCGCGACAGATAATACAGGGAATGACTGAGCGGCGGCGATAATATGTATTCAAGTGTGTCTGAAGTGTTTTACTTGAAAGCTGGAAACGGTCTGAGGGCAAAGAATGACGTGAAAAATTTGGGAAATACATAAAAAAGGAGTACCTTTGCACCGATTTTCATGCCTCATAGACTTATCATGGGAAGAAGAATAAGAAAACTTAAGAACGTCAGGCTGCACCGTGAAGGCACCGATACGCTGGTTTACGGGCTGGTTGCGCTCGTCGCCATTGCGATGATTCTTTGGGTGTATGTGGATTGCAAGCTGTTCTTCTGGGCGTTCGTCATAGTTTTCGGCACAATTTATTCGATAGTTGTCAACTTCTTCCGTTGTCCGAAAAGATATTTTGACGATGACACCGAAAACATTGTCGTGGCTCCGGCCGACGGTAAAGTGGTGGTTATTGAGGAAGTTGTTGAGGATGAATATTTCCACGACAAGCGTCTTATGATAAGCATCTTCATGAGCCTTTTCAATGTACATGCCAACTGGTTCCCTGTTGACGGGAAGGTGAAATTCGTGCATCATCAGAACGGAAACTATCATAAGGCCTGGCTGCCGAAAGCCAGCGAAGAGAACGAACATGCCGACATCATGCTCGAAACACCTGCCGGCACAGAGATATTGTGCCGGCAGATTGCCGGTGCAGTGGCACGTCGTATCGTTACTTATGCCAAAGCGGAGGAAGACTGTTATATAGACGAACATCTTGGTTTTATCAAGTTCGGCTCACGTGTTGATGTATATCTGCCCGTAGGTACGGAAGTATGTGTGAAGATGGGGCAAAGTACTACGGGTAACCGTACCGTGATAGCCAGGCTCAAGTAAACGGTATCGTTGCTTCGCTTGTACTGTTATTTAAGACCTGATATTTGTTTGGCAGCTTCTGCATAAGTGTCTGTCCGTTGACTCAGTTATAATGATAAAGAAACACATTCCCAATACATTAACTTGTTGCAACCTTATTTCCGGTTGCGTTGCCACGGCTTTTGCCTTTGGCGGCAGGCTTGATATGGCTTTTATGTTTATTGTCATAGGAGCGGTTTTTGATTTCTTTGACGGCATGAGTGCACGCTTGCTCGGAGTTTCGTCTCCGATGGGCAAGGAGCTTGACTCTTTGGCCGATGATGTAACTTTCGGAGTGGCTCCGGCTACAATGGTGTTTTTTGAACTAGGAGTGATGGATTATCCGTCGTGGCTTGAGCCGTTGCGACCGGTATTGCCGTTTTTCGCTTACGTCATGGCGGCTTTTTCCGCATTGAGACTTGCCAAATTTAATCTTGACGAGCGGCAGACATCATCGTTCATAGGCTTGCCCACTCCTGCCAATGCCTTGTTTTGGGCGTCACTGACGGTCGGTGCAGGCAGTTTCATAGAGTCGTCACCATATATGATTATCGTGGTTTTGGCGCTCGTACTTCTCAGCTGTTTTATTATGGTGGCAGAATTGCCGATGTTCGCTCTCAAGTTCAAGCAATGGGGATGGAAAGATAATGAGGTGAAATATATATTTATTGCTTCGTGTGTTCCCTTGATTGCCATTTTCCGTATTTCGGCTTTCGCCTTGATTGTGGCATGGTATGTGTTGCTCTCAGTTTATGTAAATAAAAAACACAACAGACGATGATAGCTTTCCTTTTCAACTTCATATTGGCAATACTCTTCATCGCTTTTATTGTGGTCTGTGTGGTTGCTTACCGCATATACCGCTCGTTCCATAATATAAAGAAGAAGTTTTCTTCCGGTTTTGGAGAAACTAAATCCGGTTTCGGGCGGCAGCAGACAGACAATATGTCGTATTCAGATGAGGTGATAATAGACCGCCGCCGGCCTGATGAGGTAAATCGTAAGATATTCTCAAAAAACGAAGGCGAGTATGTAGATTTCGAGGAGGAAAAGTAACGGTGTTCTCGGCATAAGCTTACACCGGTATCAATGATGATTATATCTTGAAAGATATATTTTGAAAACTTATTACCTAAAACCTAATAATTACTAAATTAAAAAGCAATGAAAAAAATCTTCTTTCTTGTCTGCGCTTTTGTTCTTGCTTTAGGAGCTTACGCCGCAGGCGATGGCAAGTACAGTCATCTGTATGAGAATCTGCCGTTTGAGATGAGCAGGGTCACTGCTCCCGTGTTCCCGGATAACGAAGTTAACATCAAAGATTATGGAGCTAAAGGCGATGGGTCATCGCTGTGTACAGAGGCTTTTGCACGGGCGATAGATGCTTTGGCACAAAAGGGCGGAGGCCGTCTTGTCGTACCTCAGGGTGTGTGGTACACAGGGCCAATCAGTCTGAAAAGCAACATTAACCTGCATCTTGAGCGTGGAGCCATTATTCTTTTCTCACCTGATCTTGACCTTTATCCGCTTATTGACACATCATTCGAGGGACTTGATACGCGGCGTTGCCAGTCGCCTATATCAGGATACAATCTTGAGAACGTGGCGATAACGGGCTATGGCGTCATCGACGGCAATGGTGAGTACTGGCGTCCGGTCAAGCGTGAGAAAGTGACCGACAAACAGTGGAAAGAATTTACATCACGGGGCGGAGCCTTCCAAAGTCCTAAGGTATGGTATCCATCCGAAGGTGCGCTAAAAGGAGCCTCAATGAGTGACATGAATGTGCCCAAAGGTGATATTACAGATGAGGGGTGGAACGAAATAAAGCATTATCTGCGCCCTGTGATGATAAGCCTTGTCAAGTGTAAGAACGTATGGTTGCAGGGTGTAATCTTCCAGAACTCACCTGCATGGAACGTTCATCCGCTGATGTGCGAGAACGTGCTTGTGGAAAAAGTACAGGTAAGAAATCCGTCGTTTGCGCAGAATGGTGACGGCATAGACCTGGAATCATGCAAGAATGCCCTGATCGTTAACTCATCATTCGATGTCGGTGATGACGGTATTTGTATAAAGAGCGGTAAAGATGCAGACGGACGCAGACGCGGAATGCCGTGTGAGAATGTCATAGTACATGGTTGCACGGTGTTCAAGGGCCACGGCGGATTCGTAGTCGGCAGCGAGATGAGCGGCGGAGTGAAAAACATATATGTATCTGACTGCCAGTTCCTCGGCACCGATGTGGGCCTTCGTTTCAAGAGTACGCGTGGCCGCGGCGGTGTTGTGGAAGGCATATATATCAATAACATCTCAATGTTTGATATTCAGACCGATGCCATCACTTTCGACCTTTATTACGGAGGAAAGTCTGCGGTTGAGGCTCTTGAAGACGGAGACGAGCAGAAACAGCAGCAACAGGCAGCCAGGAAGGTGGATGAGACCACGCCGTGTTTCCGTGACATATACATCAATCACGTGATATGCCGTCGTGCCCGCCGTGCCGCTTACTTCAACGGACTGCCCGAAATGCCCGTGAAGAACGTGCATATAACCGACCTTGAGGTTAATAATGCCAAAGAAGGTATCATCGTAAACAACACCGACGGGGTTAAGCTTGATAACATAAGCGTGTCAGCCGAATCGCATACGTTCAGTGCAAAGAACTCTACAAACGCAACTGTCAACGGAAAAACGTATGACAAGATAGACGCTGAAGGACTGACGCTTGATTTCTGACAAACATCTTTCTATTACGGATAACAGTGACGGTCGGCGGGTATTTCTTACTTGCCGGCCGTCTGTTGTGTTTATGATACGTGTCAATAACTGTAAATTACGGAAAACATGAACACCAAATCATCAAAATCTACTTTGCGCCTTGTTTATCCTCAATGGCAGGGAGGAGACATTGTGCGTCTTACGCCTGAAATAGCTGACCCGTCGGAATGATTTTTTGCAGAACTCGTTTTTTGATGAAACAGCAATCGGAAACATCTCGAAAGCACATCTCAATACATTTAACAAAAAAATCAAAACAGTTTCTAAGTGACTTTAGGTCATGGTCTTAAAGCCTGCATCGGTGTTGCGTAATACTGTGTGGGCTGTTTTTGTATTGTCTTATTTTATGTTCTGACAATCAAGTGGTACGGCATATTTTTTGTATTTATATTCATTATTCGGAGATTTTTTCATACCTTTGCACCCCATAAACGACGATATTCATTGTATATAAGGTAATAACACATGCTGATGTCAATCACATATAAGGCTGCCGCTTGTAACTTGCAACTCGTGTCGGTGTTGCAGGCACATGTTGTCGTGCAGGCTCATTGGTTCAGCGGTTTTGCCTGAGGCATGATGTTACGGATGTCTGCATAAGCCGTTTGTTTATGCCGTTTTGTTATCCGTACACGATATTCTGTATTTTTATAGCTTATTATGAATCGGGCCGGTTGCCGTGTGTGCCGGTCTTTCCGGCTGTTGTCTTGTGCCGTTGCGGGGACGGTTGTTGCCGTCATGCCGTACCGGTTACGTGAAGAACGGCTGTAAATATAAAAACAAAATAATTATGTTCAACGTATTGATGATTTTGTTGTCGGGCGTTGCGCTGGGCTTTGTGCTGCGTCGTACCGGCTTTTTGAAGAATCTGGGGCGTAGCATAACGCTTACGGTATGGCTGCTGCTCTTTGTTTTCGGACATTCCATTGGCAGCAACGGTGCCCTGATGTCCAACTTCGGTCATTACGGCATGCAGGCCGTAATGTTGGCTTCGGCTTGCACGGCGGGCAGTGTTCTGGCTTCGTGGCTGGTGTATGTTGTGATGTTTAAGGAGAAGAAGAAAGGAGGCCGTCAGTGAAGGACATGCTGCCCGTAGTAGTGATGTTCGGTTTGGGCTGTGCGCTCGGCCTCAGCCACAGTGTGCCCGTGGATGCCGTGCCTGAAGGTTTGGGCATGATATTGCTGTATGTACTGGTGGCGCAGGTGGGACTGAGCATAGGCTCTGACGACAGTCTGAAAGACATATTGCGGGGCATGCGCCCCAAAATGCTGCTGTTGCCGCTGGCCACAGTTGCCGGTACGTTGCTTTTTGCAGTGCCCGCAGGATGGTTTATCGAGGAGCGCAGCCTGCCCGACTGTCTTGCCGTGAGCAGCGGCTTTGCTTATTATTCGCTGTCGTCGGTGCTGATAACCGAGCTTAAAAGCGCGTCGGCCGGGGCGCAGGTGGCGGCAGAACTGGCTACACTGGCTCTGCTGACAAATGTCGTGCGTGAAATAATGGCCCTGCTCCTTGTTCCGGTTTTGCCCCGCATATTCGGACGGATGGCACCCATATCTGCCGCCGGTGCAGGGTCGATGGATGTCATGCTGCCGTCGATAAGCCGTTATTCCGGCAATGACATGGTACCGGCGGCCATAATGCACGGCATGACTCTCGAGATGGCCGTACCGTTGTTGGTCACTCTGTTCTGCAGTATGTAGTGCCGTTATATATATCCAAGATGAGCCGCACCCATGCCGTGAGTGCAGACGATTTGATGTTTCTGTCTGCGGCATGCCGTGCGGCTCATCTCTTTTTGTCACTGCCGTTACGGTGACGGCCGGTTTATTTTCAGTTGTGTACCAGCGTACCGATATCCTCGCCGTCGATTACGCGCTTCAGGTTGCCCACTATGTCCATGTTGAACACGTAGATGGGCAGATTGTTTTCTTTGCACATTGTCGTGGCGGTGAGGTCCATCACTTTCAGGCCGCGTGTGTAAATCTCGTCGTATGTAATGTCGCTGAACTTGACGGCTGCCGGGTCTTTTTCCGGGTCGGCTGTGTAGATGCCGTCCACTCGTGTGCCTTTAAGCATGACGTCGGCTTCGATCTCTATGCCGCGCAGCGAGCTGCCGGTGTCGGTCGTGAAATAAGGCGAGCCCGTACCGGCGCTGAATATGCAGATGTATCCTGTCTCCATGGCCTCTATCGCCTTCCATTTGCTGTAAAATTCGCCTATCGGCTCCATTCTTATGGCTGTCATGACCTTGTTCTTAACGCCTATGGCGCCGAGTGCCGAACTCAGTGCGAGTGAGTTGATTACCGTTGCGCACATGCCCATCTGGTCGCCTTTTACGCGGTCAAAGCCTTTTCCCGCGCCGCTCAGTCCGCGGAAAATGTTGCCTCCGCCTATGACGATGCCTATCTGCACACCCATGTCATGCACTTCCTTTATCTGCCTTGCATAGTCTGAGAGCCGTTCCGGATCGATGCCGAAATGTTGCTTGCCCATTAAGCTTTCGCCGCTGAGCTTCAGTAATATTCGTTTGTACTTTGCCATGTTGTTGAGTTTTTGATATTGTTGTTTTTATTGTCTTGTTGTTGTCGGGCAGGGTGTTATTATGTGTTCCACCTCTTTAAACATATACTCCTTCAGGCTGCCGTCTGTGCGGTGCAGCACGAGGCGGCCGTCAGGCTCTATTCTTTCTATTCGTGCCATGAATACGCCGCCGGCGTCGCGGTAGGCATGTAGCCCGTTGCGGCGGTATAGTGAGCCGGCATACATGTCGTGAATGTCACTGTAGCGGCCGGTGTCCACCATGTCGAGATAATGTTCGAGGCGCTTCAGCAGCTCGTCGGTTATTTGGTTGCGGTCGGTTTCCTGTCCCGTTATCTGCCACAGCGACACGGGGTTGGGCGCACTGCCGGTGAACGTGCGCTGGTTGATGTTGATGCCCGTACCGAGGATACACCGGCCCACCATGCCGCGGCTGATGTCACATTCAGACAGAGTGCCGCTTATCTTCATGTCATGCCAGTATATGTCGTTGGGCCATTTTATGCTGAATCCGTCGGCATGCAGCGTCAGCGTATCGCGTACTGCCAGCGCGCCTGCCTCGAGCATGACGAACTGGCGCCGTGCGGCAAGTCCTTGCGGGTGGGTCATGACGCTCAGCAGAATGTTGCGTCCGGCCTCGCTTTCCCATGTGTTGCCGCCCTGTCCGCGTCCTGCCGTCTGGTGTTCGGCTGTCGCCACGGTCATGCGCAGTCCCGTTTCGCCTCGGTAGTCGCGCAGAAAACGGTTGGTAGAGTCGGTCTCTGCCAGTTTTATGATGACGGTTTCTCTCATAGTCTCAGTATTGCATCGGGGTGAAGGCGTCTTCAATGTGGTTTATCCTGCAGTCATCGTCACCCGTGCCCGTTACGGTTATTATGTCAAATCTCAGCGGCATGTCCATGCCGCATGTTGCCGCAAGCTGTGCCGCGGCAATGCCCAGGCTGCGTCTCTTGCGGGCGTCAACGGCCTGTTCGGGCTCCATGTAGTCGTTGTTGTGTCTGGTCTTTACTTCTACGATGACGAGGTGGTCGGCGTCAACGGCCACGATGTCGATGTCGCGGTGACCGCAACGCCAGTCTCTCCACAGTATGCGGTAGCCGCTGCGTTCAAGATATTCGGCAGCTTTCTGTTCGCCCCAGCGTCCGCGGTCGTTATGTTCTGCCATAGTCAGTTGTGGGTTGTCTTATGTGCAAAAATACAACTTTTCCGTCAATCGCGGCCGAGGTCATGGCGAAAAATGGTATTTTTGCCGAAAAAAGGAAACGATGGATGACATAAAAGAAGACAGCCGCAGACAGAAAGACGAGCTGTACATGCGCAAGGCTCTGGCCGAGGCAGAGGCGGCACTGGCCGAGGGTGAGATTCCGATAGGAGCCGTCATAGTGTGCGGCGACAGGGTGGTGGCGCGCGGGCACAATCTTACAGAGACGCTATGCGACGTTACGGCTCACGCCGAGATGCAGGCCATAACCTCGGCCGCCAATTATCTCGGCGGCAAGTATCTGGCCGACTGCACGCTGTACGTCACGGTGGAGCCGTGCGTGATGTGTGCCGGAGCGTTGGGCTGGGCTCAGGTGAGACGGGTCGTTTACGGTGCTTCCGACGTGAAGAGAGGTTTCAGCCGCTATGCTCCGCAGGCTCTCCATCCCAGGGCTTCGGTCACTGCGGGTGTGCTTGAAGGCGAGTGCCGCAGGCTGATGCAGGATTTTTTCAAGAATAAGCGCTGAGTGTCTGTATTCTGTTGATAATCAGATGGTTGTCTGCATTGTGCTGAGACGCGGACGGCCATGTTTTCATCCGTTTTGCAAAAGCTTACCTTTTAGGCTGCGAAAGCTTACCTTTTACAAGGTGAAAGCTTACCTTTTGGAGGCCGAAAGCTTACCTTTTGCAAAACGGCTTTTTTCATGCCGTTCAGCGACAGGTTGAATGTCGCGGCCAAGAGACCGGTAAAATCATCAGGCGGTGCTGTGCGGATGTATGGAATTTTTGATTACTTTTGCATCTGTAATCAAAACAAGTAAACACAAATGGCACTTATAAAGACCGTTAAGGGACTTGCTCCTAAGTGGGGCAGGGACTGTTATTTCAGTGAGAACGCCGCGATAGTGGGCGAAGTTACGATGGGCGATGAATGTTCGGTGTGGTTTAACGCCGTTGTGCGCGGCGACGTCGCACCGATAACAATGGGCAACCGCGTAAACATACAGGACGGCGCCTGTGTGCATGTTACCAACACCACGGGTCCCGTGCTTATGGAAGATGACGTCACCGTGGGACATAATGCCACTGTGCATGCCTGCACCATACGTCGCGGTGCGCTCATAGGCATGGGCTCAACGGTGCTTGACAACGCCGAAGTGGGCGAGGGTGCGGTTGTCGCTGCGGGGGCTCTCGTGTTGCAGGGCACTAAAATCGGGCCTCACGAGATATGGGGCGGAGTGCCCGCAAAGTTTATCAAGAAAACACGTCCCGACCAGGCCGAGAGTTTTGCCAAGCATTATGTGGAATACTCGAAATGGTACTTGGAATAAATTAAAGCAGACGAGCAGACAAGTAAACAAGCAGACAAGGAGATTTGCTTTAGTGACAAGTTGACGAGTAACAAGCAGACAAGGAGATTTGTTTTAGTGAC
Source organism: uncultured Prevotella sp. (assembly GCA_939792625.1). Lineage (GTDB taxonomy): Bacteria > Bacteroidota > Bacteroidia > Bacteroidales > Bacteroidaceae > Prevotella. The sequence goes on along the minus strand of CALNFG010000003.1, from coordinate 13,679 downwards.
AAGGAGACAAGTAAACAAGCAGACAAGGAGAAATGCCTCACAGTGAAACAAATCTCCTTGTCTGCTTGTTACTTGTCTGCTCGTCTGCTAAAAAGCTTAAAGACTGTATCCTGTCCAGCCGAAGTCGGTGGTCGGGCATCCCGTGTTGCCTGTTGCAATGTTTACGGTAGCTCCGGCAGGATTGTTGTCGTTGGTGTCTTTTTCAACGTTTGTGGCTTCTTTAGTCACGTTTACTGTTGTGCCGTCGGCGGCCGTACCCTTGCTGTCCTGCAGGTCTACAAGTTCTTCTATCACTCCGCTGCCTTTAACCACGGCGTTCCTTATGTTGGCCGTTGCACCGCGGCGCACCTTTATTGCGTCCTGCATGGCCTGGTTTTCAGAAAGATTCTCGATGGTCATGTTCTCAATGGTGAAGTTAGCCTGCGGTGTGTGGTCGGGGCCGTTGCCGTCAAGGTTGCCGTCAGCCTCTACGCCGCGCGGGTCTTCCTCTGTGCTTGTAAACGAAGCCTCCCAGCGGCCGTAGCAGTTGCTCAGCGTGCCGCAGTAACCCTGAGTGAAGTCGAAACAGTCGTCGTCACAGTTGACAGCCAGCAGATTGCTTACGTTGACAGAACCTCCGAAGAACTCTATGGCGTCGTCAGCACCCTCTGCGATGTAGATGTGGTCAATCTTTGTACCGTTGCCCACGCCGTTGAGAGTAAGTCCGTTATGCTCGATGTCGGCACTTGAGCGCGCTCCGGAGTAAAGTATCTTGACGTAGGTCAGCACGCCGGAGTTGTCGGCATTGTCGTCGCCGCCGTACATTATGTTGTTGTCTATCTCGGTGGCACCTTCGTTGGTTCTGCCGGCTTCGCCCGATATCACGGCCCTGCCGTTGATGATTATGCCGCCCCAATAGCCTGAAGTGGCGTTGTCGTTGTCGGCAGTGAATGTGATGGGAGCTTCAGCCGTGCCCTCTGCGTATATCATTCCGCCGCGCTCTACGATGATGTAATTGCCGAAACCTTCGCGGGCTTTGATTGTCATGCCGGCAGGTATCCTCAGCACGCCGCCCTCTTTTACGTGTACGGCTCCGTTGATGTAATACTGCTTGTCGGCTTCGAGTGTCACGTCAGATGTTACTTCGAGAGGCATGTCGGCATCCTCGAGAGCCGTTCCCTCAAACTGATATCCTGTCCATGCAAAAGCTGATGCGTCTGCTCCGGTGTTGCCGCTCTCTATCTGTACGCCGGGATATGTCTCGTTGCTGTGTACAAGGTCGTCGGTCAGCTGTGTGGCGTTGTTGGTCACGCTGATTTCGGTTGCTGTCGTGGCGTCGCCTTTACTGTCGGTGAGGTCAATCAGATTCTCTATTGCTCCGCTGCCGGCAACGAGAGCGTTGCTGATGTGTGCCGTTGCTCCGCGGCGAATCTTGATGGCGTCCTGCATAGACTGGCTTGATGAATAGTTGGCTATGGTCATGCCGTCTATGTGGAAGTTGGCCTGCGGAGTATGGTCGGGGCCGTTGCCGTCGAGGTTTCCGTCAGCCTCTACGCCGCGCGGGTCTTCCTCTGTACTTGTGAATCCGCTTTCCCAAACACCGTAACAGTTGCTCAGTGTGCCGCTGTATCCCTGAGTGAAGTCAAACATGTCGTCGTCGCAGTTCACGGCCAGCAGGTTGCTTACGTTGACTGTGCCGCCGAAGAACTCTATCGCGTCGTCGGCTCCTTCGGCAATGTAGATGTTGTTGACGGTTGTTCCGTTGCCAACAGCATTGAGCGTAAGACCGTTATGCTCTATGTCAGCGCTCGAGCGTGCGCCGGTGTACAGCAGCTGAACATATTCTATAACGCCTGAGTTGTCGGCAGCATCCGTACCGCCGTAAGGCTGGTTGTTGTCAATTTCGGTTGCCGCCGTCTGTCCCGCAGCATCGCCTGAGATGGGCGCACGGCCGTTGATGATGAGTCCGCCCCAATATCCTGATGTGGCGCTTTCACTGTCGGCAGTGAATATAATGGGCCTGTCGGCAGTTCCGCGGGCGTTGATTTTTCCTCCCTGAGCCACGAGTATGTACTTATCGAAGCCCTGTGCGGCTCTGATTGTAGTTCCGGCCGGTATTTCGAGTGTTGCTCCTTCGGGCACGATGACCGTACCTGTAAGGTGATATTCCTTGCTTGCGTCAAGTGTCATTGTGCCTTCAATCGTACCTGCCAGTTCAACTGTTTCGGTGATGTCAGTACCTCCACCGCCGTTGTTGTTTTCATCGTCAGAGCAAGATGTCAAAGTCATTACGCTCATCATGGCTGAGAAAGCCATTGCGGTCAGAAATAATTTTCTCATGTTGCTAAATAAATTGGTTATTAAATATTTATGTTCTTTTATATTCGGTCTTTATTATAGGTTGTATGACAGACCTATGCTGAAGTCCATGCCTTTCTTGTATTTGCTCAGCACAACTTCCTCGTTGGTGGCGTTGCCCTTGCGTGTCAGCTGGTGGGCGGCGTTGAGCAGGTTGCGTGCCTTCAGGTTTACGGAGAAGTGTTTGCCTATCTGCGTGGTGGCCACAAAGTCGAGTGTCGGTATGCCGTTCTCTATAATGTCCTGGTATCCCTCGGTGCCGATGGTGTAGATGCGGTCGCTGAAGTAGTTGAACACCAGCGCGCCGGTAAACGAGTTGTCACCCTTGCGGTACTGATATGTGAGGTCAGCGTTGGCCAGCCAGGGTGCGGCGCCCTCAAGCTGTGAACCGGTGGGGTCGGTGGCGAGTGGAACTTTGGCGCATGTGTATGTGTATGCGCCGTTTACACCGAGCGTGAGGCGGCTCAAGCCGTCGTTTTCGAGGGTGTGTGAGAATATGTGTTTTTTCAGTTCAACTTCCACTCCGGCGGCTGTGGCGTGGTCGGCGATGTTCTCGTAAGAGAGGAATCCTCCGGCACTGGCTATCTCTATGCGCGATATGGGGCGCTTGATGTATTTGTAGAAGCCTGTGATTGAGAATATCTCGGAAGAAGACAGATACCAGTCCCACTTCAGGTCGAAGTTATAGTTGTCCGATGGTTTCAGGTCGGGATTACCCTGACTGTTGAAGCTTACGCTGACGTAGCGGAAGGGAGAAATTTCCTTTGCCTGCGGCAGAGTGTATGTCTTGCTGGCTGCCAGGCGCAGGGCGTGCCTGTCGTTGATGTTGTAGCGCAGGTTGAGGCTGGGCAGGAAGTAAGATTTGTCTATCTCCTGTTCGCCCCGGCTGCCGCCGCGGTTTACGTTGTAGTTCACCTTCATGTTCACATCATCATACTTGAGGCCGAGGTTGGCGATGAAGTTAGAGGTGAGCTGATAGGTGGCTTCGGCGTAGGCCGAGTGTATGTTCTTCTTCACGCTGTATTCGTCGAGGTTGCGGTCAAGCTGGAACATGCCGTCGGCAAGGTTGCTCTCGTTGTAATAATTGTCGAAGCTGATGTTGTTGATGTCAAACTCTGTCTGCCTTATCACCGACATGTCATACTCCACGGCCTCAAATCCGTCGTCGATGAAGCGTCCCATGTAACCTATCTGCAGGTTGGAATTTCCGTCAAACTTGTCTTTTATCTTGTACACGAGCGATGCCCGGGCATTGAGGTCTTTCTCGTTGAGTTCGGAGAAATATCGCTGCTGTATGCCGGTGCCTCTCATGGGCACGTAGCCGTTGTCGGTCTTTACCAGATTGTTGATGCGGCGGTCAGGCTCGTTGCCGTTTATGGTGTTGTAAGACAGTCCGGCGTTGAGGTCGAACTTCTTGCTGAGTTCCCATTTGCTGATAAGCTGGTTTACGAACAGCATGTTGTCGTTAGTCTGCTGGCGGCGCATGAATCCTTCGTATGTGTCAGACGACTGATAGTCGGCGTCCATGCCGAGATAGTCGCCCACCGACTCTTTTGTGGCATGCACCATCATGAAGTTGTAGGCTATCTTGTGTTTCCGGTTATGGGTATATTCGAGGTTGGCCATTGCTATCTGGCTGGTCTCCACCTGCGATATGTCTCCCTCCATGTCTTGTGACAGTGCGCCGCTCGTTATTGAGTTGCGTACTTCTTCCTCATAGTGGGTGAAGTTCTTGTTGTGGCTTGCCACGACGAAGAACGACAGCGGATTGTCTCCTAGCTTGAAGCGTTTGCCGCCTGATATGGCGTAGCTCTGGTTGATCTGCAGGTTCTGGCGGCTGGGGTCGAGCGAGTTCTTGAAGTTATATGAACCGATGTTCTCGCCGGGCTGCGTCTTGTCGGCAAAACCGAAAGCGTTGACCCCGTCAAGTCTCATGAAGTCTGACGACACGGTCTGCGTATTGAGACCTCCCGACACGCTCACGTTCAGTTTGCCGTCGCCGGTGAGTTCTTTAGACGTTATGTTGATGTCGGCTCCCGCGGCGTCGGCCGGGGTGTTGCTGTAAAAAGCCTTGTTGACGTCTATCGACTGTATGATGTCGGTAGAGAAGAAGTCGAGTGCGATGTTCTTGTATTCAGGGTCTTCCGACGGAATGGGGAAGCGGTTGAGGGTGGTGATGTTGTAACGGTCGCCCAGTCCGCGCACGAAAACGTTCTTCACTCCCTCCTGCTTGGATATGCCTGAAATCTTGGTGACGGCAGCCTGAGCGTCGCTCACGCCCTTGCGCGACATTTCCTGTGCGCCTACCGTCTGCACGGCTACGACCGAACGTTTCTGCTCCATCATCGTCACGTTCTCTGACTCGCGGTTGGCTTTTGCCACAACCTCGACGCCGGCGAGCTGGCGGCTGTCGGCCTCCATCTCGAAGTCTAAGGTTGTGACCTTGTTGTCTTCTATTTTTACCTGGCGTTTAACGGCCGTCTTGTATCCGATGTATTTTATCTCGATGTCATATATGCCGTCGGCCAGTCCCGACAGCTGGAAGTTTCCGTCAATATCGGTCACGGCGGCTACGTTGCTGCCTACCACGTGTACAGTGGCTCCGATTAGCGGCTCTTGCGATTGTCTGTCTTTCACACGTCCTTTCAAGTCTACGTCCGTAATGTCGGCGGCAAATGCCTGAACTGTCATTACCGACATTAATGCTGCTGCTCCGAGCAATTTCTTAACCCTGTTCATTCTTCGTTGTCTGCTGGTTTGATTTTTCGTATATCTGTGTATGCTTTCGTTTTCGGGTACAAAGTTCGGCCAACGGCGTGACAACGATGTCTCACTCGGGTGAATATGCCTTTACGTTAGTATTTCTGAATTGTTACAATGTTGTAGATTCTGTTTATAGTCTGTGGAGCTGTGCCTACGGTCTTTCATCCTGTTCCGGCAGGCTTGTGCGCGCATGGTGCGGGTGTTGAGATTGTGGTTTTATAAGTGGCTGATTGTCAGATGTTTATCTTTTACCGGCCAAAAGGTAACCTTTTGGCTTGCAAAAGCTTACCTTTTGGCCGGTAAAAGATAACCTTTTGAAGAGCGAAAGGTTAGCTTTTGCAAAACGGGTGATAACAGGTCGTTTTTCGGAAGGTCTGCAGGTAGGATGGTGGGGCGGTAAAACAGGTATTTCTTTCTGTAATCTGTGTATGGATGCATAAAGCGGTTTGCCGTATCTTTGCCGTGTAAAAAGAAACACGGACGGATACCTCATTGTGAAAAACAGCAGCAACGTGAGGAAAGTTATAAAGAGGTAAGGGCTTTTTCAAGAAGTTAGAGAAGTTAAAGGAGCTATCGCCCGCTTGCGAGGGCTAAGAATTTAAAGCCAAATGTCTTGCAGGATGTCATCCGCGAAAGGTAATGGCTTTAACTTCTGACGAGCGAAGCGAGTGATAACTTCTCTAACTTCTTTAATTTCTTTTCAAAAAACATTTTGATTGTTTTGTTTGTCAGTCCGGCATTTTCGTACTATTTTTGCGCAAAAATGTTGCGTTATGAATACAGTACATTTGTCAGACGGCGGCATTATGTTCAGGCGCGTGGTTGTTGCGGCGTGCCTCGTGGCGGCATGTGTATCGGTGCCGGCGCAGGATTACCGTGATGTACGTGACATGAGCAGACCGTTGTTAGGCATGCCCGGAATGAAGCTTAATGCCACTTCGCCCGAAGCTTTGCGTGATTCGTTGGTGTTTGCCGCAAGGATGAAAGACTCTGCGTGGATACGCCCCGTGCTGCCCGTGAGGTACGTTATGGACATGAGAGCCTTCTCTCCGGGCGCAATGAACAATATCAGCAGCATGACGACTTACGAGTCCGGCGGCATACGCTTCGCACACAATCCTTATGCCTTTGACTACAATACGGCCGGCGTACTGACATCATGGGGCGGCGGGGCCGTAGCGGGCTCGGGCTTCCGTGCCACGATGCCGGCACTGTTTTCACGCAGCAATGCCTCGTTGGGCGTGGTGCAGAGTGCGGGCAACTTCACGTTCACGGCTTTTGCTTCGGCCGACCGCTATCTGTTGTGGAGGGGCACGAGGACAGTGTTCGGCGTGAGCGGCTCTATGAATTACCGCTTCAACGACAACGTGTCGGCCACGATGTTCGGCCGTTATTATGATAAGAACTATTATCTTGGCATGGCAGCCATGCCTTATGTCGGAACGTCGGGTTACGGTGGCTTTGTCACGTTTATGGGCGAGACGGTCGGCATCGATGTCGGCGTGGAGCGTTATTATGATTCCTTTGCACGTCGGTGGGTTACATCACCCATCATAACGCCTAAGATACGTTTCAGCGATAAGTTTACTTTGGATTTGCCGGTGGGCTGGCTTGTAAGAGAGGCCATCGACAAAGCCGTGCATAAAGGCAAATACAGCAACGGGCCGATGATAATGCCCGAGGGTGTGCCCACGCCAGGACAGATACCTTTCGGGCCGCCTGAAATGCCGCATTGATATATTGGTGCATCTATTGGTTTATGAAAGAGCGGTGTAATGGTAAAACCGGTCATGCTGTAAACGATAAAAACACATTGTTTGTAATATCAAAATTTTTAATGTTAATATTTAATAAATATACATTGCTATATATATGTTTTTATATTATTTTTTATTACATTTGCAATGTGACATTAAAAACTGACGCCTATGGAAAATAACTGATGCGAAAACAGGACACATGATATGTCAAGAAAGATTTTTGTAATCATCGGCAGACGAATGATTTGGAAATAAACAACTCCGCACTTTGGCTTTTATGTACTGTCAACATTCTAAAACAAATCACAATGAATTTTTTATTTTATGCTTGGGAGTTGCAAGCTCTTAATTAAACGAACATTTGCCTATGGACTGACTGACGTAATTTAATCAATGAAAAGCAGACGAACTGATTGCTACTCCCGGCCGGTGGTATTCAGCTTGATTGTAGTAAGGCCGGAAATGTTATTTGAGATTGAGAAATGAAGGAAACAGAAAAGAAAATGACGGGAAACCACTCATGTAGATTCAGGTGGCGGAGAGTCATTGAGCTTGTTTCCGGAATAACGTTGCTGGCGTGCGGGTGTGCCATATATCTGTTGTTCAGAAGTAAATCCATACGGCTTTACCAATGGTTTGAGGCGGCAGGGTTTAGCGATGTACTTGTTGCGGCACGTAATGTCACTGCGAATATCAGTTTACCTGATATCATTGTTTACAGCTTACCCGACGGTTTATATTGTGCAGCGTATATATTGACTATGGATGCAGTGTGGATGTATGAACATTGTGGAAAGAGGTTTGTTATCGTTTGTTTTGTTCCCGTAATGGCTTTGATTCATGAAATGCTTCAGGGGTTGCGTTTGGCGGAGGGAACTTTCGATTGGGCTGATTTCACATTTTATGCGATACCGCTGATTCTGTATTTTACCTTTTCTAAGGAAACCTTTTTTACAAAACCTAAATTAAACCTGCAATGAAAAGATATTTGTTTACGGCCTTTGTGATGGCCTTGTTTGTCATGGGATTTTCAGCATCAAACCTTGGTGATGACATCGACGATGGAGGCACACCCTCAACAGAAATTGATATAGACGGAATAATCAGACTTGACGCGAAGATTGGCGAATGGGACGCTGCCTATGTGACGGAAATGGGTTATTTCTGTTACAAAGCTGATATAACGGCTGAAAATGAAGTTAGCGGAGGTAACAGTAATTACAGTGCTTTGACATATATGAGTGAAGACGGAGGTGATTACGTCAGCCTGATATCAAATAAGAATGAAAATATACCGACACAACTTGTATCGAGTGAAGGTATAGTGTATTTCAGTTTCCCTAACGATTCTATATTGGAGTTATTATATGATGACGGAAAGGGACTTGTCATGCTTGACAGTATTGCATATACCAAGAATACTTTGCCGGGCTTTGAGAACAAGGATGATGCTTTCAAGGCTATATTGTCTAACGCGGCATTGCTGCTCAAAAAGAATACTGGCAAGTTTGGTGGAAATGCGGCCATAAGCACATTGATAAAGACTTATGCTGAATTGTTTGAACAAATAAGTATAAAGCCGTATATAACAGATGACAAGTTTGTTGCCGAAATCGAAATAGGAAACTCAGGTGACTATCAGTTTACGATAACTGTACAACGGTGGTATGATGATAATGTTACAGAGAATGTTTACAACGTTCTGTCGTTGTGGACAGGAAAAGCTACGTTTAAGGTAGGAGGTTCTTCATGCACTCTCAGTGGAACGGTATTCTGTCCTTCATATACCTATAATGATTATGGTACGTATGGAATAATATGTGATGCTGACCAGTCTAATCTGACACTTGGAAACGCCGAATATGAAGGTACGGGGTATCAGGATAAGAATGATCTGAGTTTCAGCGTTGACTTCAGGGGATTCAAACCGAATACTACATATTATTACAGAGCCTATTATAAATTTAACAGTTCTGACCACGGAAACCTTGTTCCGAAATATGGTAATCCCACAGATGATGTGATTTACGATACAACCATTAAATCATTTACTACCGGTGACAATATCCTGACCGTAGATGTTGTTATGTGCATAGATGTAACTGGAAGTATGGGCGGTATAATAAATACAGTGAAGAACAATGCCATAGAATTTTATGACCTGTTTAATGAAAGTTGCACGGAAGAGGGCATACAGTTGGCTGCACTTAACACACAGGTTATTGCTTTCCGTGACAAGAATGTTGACAGAGAATGGTTAAACATAAGTAAGACTTACTCTCTGCCCGTAGAACGTGATGACTTTAATACATTTGTAAACGGTCTTTATGCCGATGGTGGAGGCGATACTCCTGAAAGTGGGCTTGAAGCTCTTGATGCTGCTTTCGACAAAGAAGACTGGGGTGTTGATGACGGTTATCATCGTCAGGTCGTAATTCTTTGGACAGATGCGCCTTATCTGATAAATAGTGGTTATTCGGACATAGTTCTCTCTGAGTTGGAAGAAAAATGGAATGCAATGCCTTCGGGCCGACGACTTGTGTTGTTTGCACCTTATGGCTATGAAGATCCTTCTTACAGCGGCGACTGGGGCAATCTTGACGATTGGACAAACCTTATACATGAAACCGACTTGACAAACGGATTCAACAACTTTGAGTATATCCTGAAGTCTATTATCGGCGAGCTGACAAGTAAGGGGCGTTCGGAAACAGGTCGTAACAAGGCAAGCCGCAATGTTTATTTCCGTCCGAACTGACAGATAAGAACGTTTGTTGTAATATAAAATTTGATTTTATATATTGAGATTTAAAGTCGGCCTGATGTTTGTCCGGTATGCTTACTAATAAAAGAGAGAAAAGCATTGTTCCGGATGTGAAAACGTCAGGCCGACTTTTTTCTTATGCTTAAATCAATTTCGATTAATGTTTACCGGGAAGAAAGGCTGTTCCTTTTCCGTGTCAAGTGGTGAGGCCTTGTATGATGTTTTGCCGAAGTCTATCGTGTTGAGGTCAATCAGACGTATTGCGCTGTTGTACATCGTGCGGTAATATATCTTGCCTCCGCTCATGTCTGTGGCCGATGTCCATTGTGTGGCGCTTGGTATTTCGACGGCAGTCTCACCCTCGGCCGTCTCTATGCCGATGGGTATGTCGAAGTTGTTGAGTATCTGGAAGCATTGTCTCACCGTTTTGTCTGCCGTGGCAAGTACGGGAGCCGTGGCCTGATACCATGCCGCGCGGACAAACCGTGACGGAGGAGTGACATCACCCGGAATGCCGAGAAAGCCGCTGCCTGCACCAAACGAGGCTATGCCTACGCTGCCCAGCTGCTTGCCTTTGGCCGTTCCGGGATACAGGTTTACGTAATTGTTGAGATTTGTCAGATGCCATTCAAAGTCGGGCGAGTTGGTCAGCACACCCAGTTTGTTTTCATGGATGTTCACTTTCTTGTCAACAATCTCTATCACTATTTGCTGTCCCGACGGGTCGGCCACTCGCCAGTGTGCTGTTGAGGCACGAGGATCCACTGCTATGACATGTATGTCTTTCAACCCGGCTTTCACCTCGTCCACGGTCTTGAAATTGCCAAGCATCCACGCGACGAGTTGCAGGTCGGCCATGCTTGACTGCTTTTCAGCCTCGTTGAAGTCTTCATATCCGCCGTAGCCCGGGAAGTAAAACAGTCCGGCAGACAGTCCTTCTTCATTCAGTCCTTCGGCAATGAACTCTTCCTGTTCTACCGCCAGCCCCACGTATCCGTAGCGTGCGGTGAATGTCATGCCGTCTTTTTTGCCGCCAGGGGTATAAGATGTCTGTCTGTATCCCCTCGGTACGATGACATAACGGCTGTTAAGGTCGCTGCCTCCCCATTCTATCGTGCGTGCCGTTACGGTGTGCCCGTCACGGCTTTTCAGAGTGATTCCTGTGCAGGCGCCGGCTTTCTGCATGACAAAAGCCATTGCGATGATAGCCAATAGTTTCAGTTTCATAAGCATAAAAATTAGGATTTGTAATAATGTCAGCCGGCATTTTCGTGCCGGAGTCTGTAGTGTTTGTGGTTAAGGACACCGTTTTAGTTTAATAAATGGAGCCTGTGGAAGGCTCCATGATTTAAGAGTTGTGTATCTGCAGTGAGGCTTTTCTCATTTTTTTCAGCAGGTCGCTGGCAAAGATAAAGTCTGTAAGATTCTTGTTGTCGCTGCCCATTACGTCGGCACTTACGCCTTCCCACTCCTTGCGGCCCTGATGTATGAAGATTATGCTCTCGCCGATGCCCATCACGGAGTTCATGTCGTGGGTGTTGATTATCGTCGTTATGCCGAACTCGTGGGTGATGCTGTGCAGCAGCTGGTCGATAACCAGTGATGTTTTAGGGTCGAGACCTGAGTTCGGCTCGTCGCAGAACAGATATTTGGGGTTAAGCGATATGGCCCTTGCTATGGCCACACGCTTTTGCATTCCGCCGGAAAGTTCGCCCGGATATTTGCGGTCTGTACCGCTCAGATTCACTCTGTCAAGGCACGTCCTGGCCCGGTGGATGCGGTCGCGCAGCGTCATTGAAGAAAACATGTCAAGCGGAAACATGACGTTTTCCAGCACCGTCATCGAGTCAAACAGCGCCGCACTTTGGAATATCATGCCCATTTCACGTCTCAGTGAGGCTTTTTCTTTTTTGTCCATCGCCACGAAGTTGCGTCCGTCATACAGCACTTCGCCGCTTGTCGGGGCAAGCAGTCCGACGAGATTTTTTATAAGTACGGTCTTGCCCGAGCCGCTCTGTCCTATTATGAGGTTGGTCTTGCCTCCCTCGAACACGGCGCTTATGTCTTTCAGTACTTCTTTGTCGCCGAACGATTTGTAAAGATGTTTGATTTCAATCATAGCTTTTTAGTTGACAAGTTACAAGCATACGAGTTGGCAAGGATATTTGTCTGTCTGCTTGTCGGTTATTGTCTGTTATATGGCAGGCAGGGCTTTTCTCCTTGTCTGCTTGTTACTCGTTCCTTGTCTGCTTTTAAGATAATATCTGAGTCAGGAACAAGTCAGAGAACAATATCATCACGCTGCTTGTCACAACGGCGTCAGTGCTGGCCTTTCCTACGTTGACCGAGCCTCCCTCAACCGTGTATCCGTAATATGACGGCACGCTCGTTATGATGAAAGCGAAGAAGAGACTTTTAATGATGCTCATGTACATAAACCACGGCGTGAAGTCGTATTGCAGTCCGAGGGTAAGGTCTTCGGGGCTGATGACATGCCCTATGTATGCCGTCGCGTATGCTCCCACTATGCCGGATGCCGTGCTGAATATCACGAGAAACGGCATGAGGGTCATCATGCCGAGGATTTTCGGCAGTATCAGGAAGTTGGCCGAGTTGACGCCCATTATGTCGAGTGCGTCGATTTGCTGTGTGACACGCATTGTCCCGATTTCGGAGGCTATGTTGGAGCCTACCTTTCCGGCGAGGATAAGGCACATGATAGACGACGAGAACTCAAGCAGCATGATTTCACGGGTGACATATCCCGTGACAAACCGCGGCATCCATGCGCTCTGCACGTTTAGTTTTATCTGTATGCAGATTACCGCTCCGATGAAGAATGATATCAGGAGAACTATTCCGATGGAGTTTACGCCGAGCGCGGACATCTCCTTGACGTACTGCTTCAGAAACATCCTGAAGCGTTCGGGACGTGCAATGGCACGCCCCATGAGCATGAGGTAACGTCCGAAACTGGTTAGATATTTTTGTAACAACATGGTTTGTTTTGTTTTATTTGTCTGTTCCCACGCTACAAAAGTAACCAAAATAACTAAAAAAACTACAACGTGAATGAGAGTTTTTGCGTTTATAAAGCATTATTAGATACAATTTTACTACTTTTGCCGAAAAATAAAGTACAGATGAACGAAACAACCGACAATATGTCTGCCCCCTTGCATGAGGGTATGGTCTTGCGTACCGAAGGCCTCGTAAAGCGTTATGGCAAACGTACCGTTGTCAACGATGTGTCCATCAACGTGCGTCAGGGCGAGATAGTTGGTCTGCTTGGTCCTAACGGTGCGGGCAAGACAACATCGTTCTACATGACGACCGGCCTCATTGTGCCCAATGCAGGACACATATATCTTGACGACAAAGACATCACCGGCTTCCCCGTTTACAAGCGTGCGCGTGCCGGCATAGGCTATTTGCCTCAGGAGGCGAGCGTTTTCCGCAAGCTTAGTGTCGAGGACAACATCCTTGCCGTGCTTGAGATGACCAAGCTGTCGCGGGCCGAGCAGCGTGAAAAACTGGAGAGCCTGATTAAGGAATTCCGCCTCGAAAAGGTGCGCAAGAACACCGGCGACCGTCTTTCGGGCGGTGAGCGGCGCCGTACCGAGATAGCCAGATGTCTGGCCATCGACCCCAAGTTTATCATGCTTGACGAGCCTTTCGCCGGCGTTGACCCCATCGCCGTGGAGGATATACAGCACATAGTGTGGCAGTTGAAGTACCGCAACATAGGCATCCTGATAACCGACCATAACGTGCAGGAGACTCTGAGCATCACTGACCGCGCCTATCTGCTGTTTGAAGGGCGCATCCTCTTTCAGGGAACGCCCGAAGAACTGGCCGAGAACAAGATTGTCAGAGAGAAGTATCTCAGCAACAGTTTCGTGCTGCGCAAGAAAGACTTCCAGATGCTCGACGAGGAAAAACGTGCCCGTGAAGCAGCGGAAGAGTAAGCAGACAGGAGTCTGAAAAGAAGTTAGAGTAGTTAAAGAAGTTATCGCCCGCTTGCGCGGGCTAGAAGTTAAAGCCAAATGCCTTGT
>CALNFG010000002.1 GCA_939792625.1 uncultured Prevotella sp. | reverse complement strand
GTGCCATACGAGCCGATGTAGGCTGCCATGCGTGCTCCGGCAGAGCTGCCCCACACCGAATAACCCCCGGTGCCGACCTGCAGCTCGTCCCTGTGGCTGAATATGTACTCTATACCGGCAGCCAAATCCTCACACGCCGCAAGTGCGCTGCCCGTGCGGTACTGTATGACGAAGGCGTTGTACCCCATGCGGCTGAGTGCCAGAGCGTGGGGAAAACCCTCGTGGACAGAGCCTACGTAAGAGAAGCCGCCGCCCGGACAGACCACGGCAAACGGCGCTCCGGGCCGTCCGCGGAAAAAGAACAGCCGGCGTCGGCCCTGCCTAACGGGTAATATATCCGCCTGCCGGCCGCCACGGAGTCAATCATGCTGTTGATGCAGCTTACCACGCTGTCGGCATTGACATAATTATGATACGGCAGCAGACCCGCCACTCTGCCGAGAGGCATGTCCTCGTCATATCCCCACTCAAGCGGCAGAATGTATCGCGAGAAGCCTTCAAAGGCCGGATGGTCAAGCACGTCGCGTATGGTGCTTGCCGTTGTCAGGTGACGGTCTTGCGGGTGCGGCGTCTGATGGTAAGCGGGAGCGCCTCCGCAACCGTCGAATGTGAGTGCAGACATAAGCAAACAGATAGTTTTGAAAAATATCCTTACGTTCATGTTAATTGTTTTTTAATGTCCTCATCGCGCTTCTGCTTGCGCCAGAGTTGCCACGAGTTGAACACGTTCTGCCATATAATGTACGTGCCGGGAGCAACCGACAGTACCGGCGACAGGTAGGTGTAAGCCACCCAGATGGCAAATATCGTGTTCTTCTGGCCGAGAGCCTGCCCGCCGCCGATGCGCTCGCCGTAGGCCGCGCCGACGTTTTTGCCCATAAAGAACTGCAGGGCGCAGGCCGCAAGGCTTACCACAGAGAGCAACCACTTCAGGTGCGCGCTTACGGGACTGTCGGCAAGGAAGCGGCACGTCTGCCCCACCGAAAGCACCAGGCCGAAGCCCCACAGGTAGAAAGCCAGGTCGCGGCAGCCTGCCACAACTCGCGCATGAGCCTTAGGGAAGAACTCGCGCAGGCCCCACGCCATGAGGAACGGAAAAATGAGCAGGGGGAACACGCGACGCAGTATCAGCAGAAACTGGCCGAGAAACGACGCGCCCGCGTGCCGCTCGACGAGCGGGAACACCAGCGGTATGGCCACGGCCGCAGCCAGATTGCAGAGTATGGTGTATGTGGTGAGCGATGTCTCGCTGCCGCCGAGACGTCCCGTTATCACGGCGGCAGCACCCGCCGTGGGACACACCAGGCACAGCATGAGTCCCTCAAGCAGCAGTTCGCCGGGGGCGCCGGGCGTGAAGTGGAGATAGAGAGCTATCAGCAGGCACGACAAGAGCTGGAATGCGACCAGCCATACGTGCCACCCTCTGACGCGCAT
Organism: uncultured Prevotella sp.; assembly: GCA_939792625.1. Classification (GTDB taxonomy): domain Bacteria; phylum Bacteroidota; class Bacteroidia; order Bacteroidales; family Bacteroidaceae; genus Prevotella. The sequence goes on along the minus strand of CALNFG010000002.1, from coordinate 35,299 downwards.
GTCACGCGGATTCACCTTGCAGAAGGTGGCAAACAACATGATGAACAGCACCGTAGGCATCAACGCTTCGGCCGCTGCCTGTGCCGCGGGCTTTACCGGAGCGAGCCATCTTACGTAATGAAACGCTAGGAAACCTGCCAGCCCGCACGTCATGCCGGCCGGCAGTGTGAAGTCCTTTAAGATTGTTATCAGCTTGTGCATGATTATTACATACTGTATTTTTCAGCATGCAAAATTACAGAAAAACAAAGTATGCGTACATACACAGATTACTGATTGTTGCACCAATTTCAATGAACAGCCGGCAAGTAGTTAAATAATGGCGCATGGTGCAGTTATTTCTGCATTTGTGTTTACCTTTGCAGACGGCGGACGGAGATTCACCGCACGCGGACTGAAAACAACATAACTTAAAAACAAATATGACTATGCACACAGACACAAGACATCTGATTATGCGCCTGTTGGCGCTGCTGATGCCGGCAGTGGCGGCAACGGGCGCCGCAGCACAAGAAAGAACATGGCCCGACGGTACTAGGATGAGCCGGTGGTTTGCCGACACCGCGAAGATTGACCCCGACACCCTGGGGCGCAAATATGTGATAACCGACTACGGCGTGACCGCTGACAGCACCGCCGTGCAGACCGAACGGATACAGAAGGTTATCGACACGGCCTGGGCCGGGGGCGGCGGCGTGGTGGTGATACCGCGCGGCACGTTTCTCAGCGGAGCGCTGTTCTTCAGGCCGGGCACACATCTGCACGTAGCCGAGGGTGGCCGGCTGAAGGGCTCTGACCGCATTGCCGACTTCCCGATAGACACCACACGCATAGAGGGCGAGACGTGCCTGTACTTCACCGCGCTGATCAACGCCGACGGACTCGACGGCTTCACGATAACCGGCAGCGGCACCATCGACGGCAACGGCGGCGCTTACTGGCAGGAGTTCTGGATACGCAGGCGGTGGAATCCCGACTGCACGAACAAGGACGCACAGCGCCCGCGACTGGTGTACATATCCAACTCGACCAACGTGACCGTACAGGACGTGAGGCTGGTAAACAGCCCCTTCTGGACCAACCATCTCTACCGCTGCAGCCGGGTGCGCTATCTTGACTGCTTCATCTACGCCCCCACGGAGAACGTCTACCCGCCCGAGCCGCAGCGCGGCGCGCCGAGTTCTGACGCGATAGACATCGATGCCTGCCGCGACGTGCTGATATCGGGCTGCTACATGCACGTATGCGACGACGCCGTGGTACTGAAGGGAGGCAAGGGCACCTTTGCCGACAAAGACCCCCGCAACGGCCCGTGCAGCGAGATTCTCATACAGCGCTGCCGTTACGGTAAGGTGCATGGCTGCCTAACACTCGGCTCAGAGTCGCTGCACGACCGCAACATAGTGCTGCGCGACTGCCATGCCGACGACGCCGGCCGCGTGCTGTGGCTGAAGATGCGCCCGGACACGCCCCAGCATTATGAGTATGTGACGGTGGAGAACATGACAGGGCGTTGCGGCAGCTTCATCGTGGTGAGGCCGTGGACACAGTTCTTCAAGCCGCAACAGCGTGACGACATGCCCATGTCGCGCTGTAACAACATAAGGATAAACGGGGTGAGGATGGACTGCGCCAACTTCTTTGACGTGGGCACGAGCGACAAATACAGCCTGAACGACTTTACCTTCGAGAACATCGACGTCACCGACAAGACGGGCGCCTTCGACCCCTCGCTCATAGAGGGCACGGTGACGCGCTCCGTGGTGATCAACGGCAAGGCTCTTTAAGAAACTGTTTTGATTTTTTGTTAAATGTATTGAGATGTATTTTCGAGATGTTTCCGATTGCTGTTTCACAATAAACGATTTCTGGAAAAATCAAAAACAGTTTCTAAGCCCGGCCTCGGCCAGACGCAAGCCGATATGCCGCCGCCCGGCCGCCGGTATGCCGAAGAGCGAATACACGGCGGCGTCGAGCCGCCGCTGCATCACGGAAGTGAAGGCCGATGTCCTTATGTCATCTGTAAGGCGGCTTAGGGAGGCATCGGCTTCAGGCGTAAGACGGGGAAAAGGCAGCGAGGCGAGATTTGACTTCAGTACCTTGATGTCGTGAAATCTGAGGACGTACAAATAGCGGTACAACGACGAGTTGAGCAGCGCGGCGACGCTCTTCACCGACAGGCCTTCGATGCTGGGTATCAGGATGTTGGCGCTGTTGAGACAGAGGCGCCGGCCGTCATCGTAAGCCACGACGGGATAGCGGGCTATGAAGCGGTAGACCAGCTTCTCGGGGGCCCTGAAATACTCCTCCCGCGCACACTGCTGGAACTCGTCGGGGGCAAAGCTGATGTACGACCGGCTGTCGGTAAAGCCGAACGGTACGACCTGACGCCCCGCATAGACAGGCTCAAGTCCTTCGCCCGGCTCCGTCTTCACCTTGTTCTTATTGTCGCCCGTCACTATGCCCAGCGCCCAAAGGCTGTTCGTGAGGTCACCGTGGCGGCAAGCTTCTACTCTGTTTACTATCTCACGGTCCTGCCCGGAGAGCGGCTCCGTCACGATGTGCCCGGACCGGCGGTCGCCGTCAGAGAGCTTCACACGGCTGCACTTTCCTTCCCGTCTCACGACATAGCCCGCTGTGCCACCGGCGCCCGGCTTCATCCTGATGCTGAAGTAATCGGTAAACACACCGTCGAAACGGCCGGTGAAAAGGTCTATCTGTCTGACATCCGTCTGCGACAACAGCAGCCGGCGCAAGTCTGCGTGCGTCTTTATTTTCAGCAATGACGTGGGCAAAAGGAAGCACAGCGTGCCATCACTGCCGATGCGCCTCAGGGCCTCAGCCACCACCATCGAGGCCTTCTCCTTCGACTTTATCTGCGGATAACGGCCGGCATACATGCCGTCCCTGTCGCTGCCCCACGGCGGATTGGTGTAAATGTTGTCAAAGCGCCGGGGTATGCACTTACCGCCGACGGCCGGCGGAGCAAGGAAGTCGGTGCAGAAGACATTGGGGGTAAACTCTACGCTGCTGTACTTCACCAACAGATTGGCCGTGGCCAGCATCACCGCAACGGGGTCGGTATCGAAACCGTACAGGCCCGAGGGGTCGGCAGTGCGCACCCCCGTGAGAAACGCGCCGCTGCCACAACACGGGTCAAGAAAAGTCTCGCCTTCGGCCAGCTGCTTGCCGTCAAGCATGTGTTCCACTATCTTACGTGAGGTATAGTACAAGCCCGTAAGATTGCGCCGGCCCTCCGCCGTCAGCGACTGGTAGATGAAGCCAAGCACATCTTCACTCGTATTCCACACGCCGGCGGGCACGTCAACGGATGCTCCGGCCCACTTCTCATACCCAGCAAGAAACCTGCGCACATGCTCCTTGCCGATTATCCCCGCAGCGGTAAGGCACGACACCACGAGCGCATACATCACCTGCTCCACCGGAGCGCATGCACGGACGGCGGCATCGAGCAGCCGCAGGGCCGCAGGGTCATTAAGATAAGCCGTGGCCGTGACACGCCTTTCAGAACGGGTCTTGTTGGCACGTTTCGTGAGTTTTGCTTCTGTGTCGCTGTTCAGTTTCTTCCAGTTGTATTCGGTGGCTTTGCTTATCCGTGGCATATACAAGAAAAAAGTTTTTTACACAAGTGGCGGGAACGTGCCGGCGGCATGTCCCGTACATCGTTGCAAAAATACTCACAAATCACGAGATAACCATATCCGCACCATCTTTATTTGGCTTATCTGCCGCAAAAACGCCGCTCAGACAGGCAAAGGCGGCCAAATCCCGGCGCATGATAAAAATATTTGAACATGCAGGCATGCCGTTTGAAAAAAATATTGTAAGTTTGCAAAGACTAAGTGCAGCCGCGACCGCAAGACGTCGGGACAAAGCAACATCTCATGAGCGTGAAAATAACATCCATCTGCAACAATGCCGCAAAAATACTGCTTCCGCTGGCCTTCGGCGGAGCGATACTTTATTGGATGTACCGTGACTTCGATTTCAGAAGCATTGATGACATTCTCTTCGGCGGAATGAACTGGACATGGATGCTGCTGTCGTTCCCTTTCGGCATCATGGCACAGGTGTTCCGCGGATGGCGCTGGCGCCAGACGCTCGCCCCCATAGGCGAACAGGCCCGAGCATCGACGTCGGTCAACGCCATATTCATGTCTTACGCCACCAGCCTCGTTGTGCCCCGCATAGGCGAGTTCACACGTTGCGGCGTGCTGAAGAGATACGACGGAGTGTCGTTTCCCAAAGCCCTCGGCACGGTGGTCACCGAGCGTGCCATCGACACCCTGCTCATGGGTGCGGTCACTCTGCTGACCCTGCTCATGCAGATGAAGGTATTCTCAACGTTCTTCAGCAGGACAGGCACGAGCATGGACTCGGTACTGAACAAGTTCTCAGCCACGGGCTATCTCGTCACGGCGGCCTGCGCCGTGGCCGTGATGTTCCTGCTGCACATCCTGCTGAAAAGGCTGTCGATATATAATAAGGTGAAAGCCACGCTCGGCGGAATATGGCAAGGCGTGATGTCGCTGAAAAGTGTGAAAAACATTCCATTGTTCATCTTCTACACCCTCGGCATCTGGCTCTGCTACTTCCTGCATTACTATCTTACGTTCTTCTGCTTCGACTTCACCTCGGGTCTTGGTCTGCAGTGTGCCCTGGTGACATTTGTCGTAGGCAGCATAGCCGTGATAGTGCCAACACCCAACGGCGCCGGACCGTGGCACTTTGCAGTAAAGACCATGCTGATACTCTACGGCGTGGCCGACAACAACGCCTTGTACTTCGTGCTGATAGTACACGCCGTGCAGACACTGCTCGTGGTAGCCCTCGGCATATACGCATGGGCAGCGCTGGCATTCACTAAGAAAGCCGGCAGATAACAACCGGCGGCCGGCCCCATTGTCATTTATTGAAAAACTGAAACATACGGACCTTTTAAAAATGTATTACTATGAGTGAAATCAAAAATCTGAAACCGGAGTGCATCTGGAGAAACTTTTACGCGCTGACACAAGTTCCGCGCCCGTCAGGACACCTTGCAAAAGTACAGCAGTTCTTGCTCGACTTCGCCAAAAACATAGGCGTAGAGGCATTCAAGGACGAAGCTGAGAACATCGTCATGCGCAAGCCCGCCACACCGGGAATGGAAAACCGCAAGACGGTAATTCTCCAGGCACACATGGACATGGTGCCACAGAAAGAGAAAGACAGCACACACAACTTCGAGACTGACCCCATACAGACATACATCGACGGCGACTGGGTAAAGGCCAAAGGCACCACGCTGGGCGCTGACGACGGTCTGGGAGTGGCAGCGATAATGGCCGTCATGGAAGCCAAAGACCTGAAGCACGGCCCGATAGAGGCTCTCATCACAGCTGACGAAGAGACCGGCATGTATGGCGCCAACGCCCTGCCCGGAGGCGAACTCGAGGGCGAGATTCTGCTCAATCTCGACACCGAGCAGGAAGGCGAACTGATAATAGGCAGCGCCGGCGGCGTAGACATCACAGCCACGCTCGACTATAAGGAAGAGGAAAGCGACAAGGATGACATCGCCGTAAAAGTAACCGTAAAAGGACTGAAAGGCGGACACTCAGGCCTTGAAATAGGCGTAGGCCGCGGCAACGCCAACAAGATGCTCGTGCGCATAGTACGCGAGGCCATAGCCGACGACGAGGCACGCCTGGCAAGCTGGCACGGCGGCAACATGCGCAACGCCATACCGCGCGAGGCCGAAGCCGTACTCACCCTGCCGAAAGACAACCTTGACGACCTGAAAGAACTCGTAGCCGACTACCGCGAGACATTCAATGACGAATACAAGGCCATCGAAGACGAGATAGAAGTACTGATTGAGGAAGTTGACCTGCCGGCAAACATCGTGCCCGAAGAAATACAGGACAACCTCGTTGACGCAATCTATGCCGCCCACAACGGCGTATGGCGCTACATCCCGTCGATTCCCAACATCGTCGAAACATCATCTAACCTCGCCATTGTCGACATAGAGGGCGGCAAGGCTGCCGTCAAGATACTGGCCCGCAGCTCGAGCGAGACAAAAAAAGACGAGCTGGCAACATCGCTCGAAAGCTGCTTCAACATGGCAGGAATGAAAGTCGAGCTGAGCGGAGCCTACGGCGGATGGGACCCCAACACCGACAGCGAACTCATCAAGCGCATGCGCAAGATATACAACGACCTGTTCAACGAGGAGCCTACCGTACAGGTTGTTCACGCAGGACTTGAGTGCAGCATCATCCTTTCAAAATATCCCGGTCTTGACATCTGCTCATTCGGCCCGACACTGCTCTCGCCCCACACTCCGAGCGAGCGTGCCAACTGGCCGTCAACGACAAAGTTCTGGGACTTGCTCGTTAAGACGCTGGAAGAGATTCCCGAAAAGTAAACATCACAACTGACTAACGTTATTTTTCCAGAAGGTTGCCTTACGCGCTGCATAAGGCAACCTTTTATCATGCAGCATTACATAAATCCACAAAATCCAAGAAGGTTTCCTGCCATCGCCCGAACTCATGTTACACCGGAGAAAAATAAGTCCCCGAAAAACAGGAATAAGATTCTTTTAAAGCGTTTTTATTTTGAATTTCGCCCAACTTGCACTATCTTTGCAACGCAAAACAGAAATTCAAAACTTTTATGGACGACTATCACGCGGAAAAGATGAACTTGTAAGGTGAGGAGGAATGCTCTCGGAAAGGGCCGGTCTTCCCCACTTGACACAACATTTTTTTGGAGGATTGGCAAATGAGAACATACTGGAACACCAACAAGGGCCTGAAGCAGATAGACCAATGGGAGCCTAACTGCTGGATACAAGTGACATGCCCCACAGAAGACGACCAGCGCCTGCTGGAAGAAGAATTTAAGATTCCCGACTATTTCCTGTCAGACATCAGCGATAATGACGAGCGTGCCCGTTATGAATACGACGACGGCTGGATGCTCATCATTCTCCGTATACCCTTTGTCAAGGAAATACGCTCACGCACACCATACACCACCGTGCCGCTCGGCATAATACACAAGCGCGACGTTACGATAACGGTGTGTTTCCACGAGACAAACATGATGATCGACTTCGTAAGCTATCAGCAGAAACGCGGCGAAGGCTTTACCGACTATGTGGACATGATTTTCCGCCTGTTCCTGTCATCGGCCGTATGGTATCTGAAACGGCTGAAACAGATAAACAGCCTCATCGAGAAAGCAAAGCGTAACCTTGACCGCGAAGTCAACAACGAGTCGCTCATCGGCCTGTCACGCCTGCAAGACTCGCTGACATACTTCATCACGTCCATCAGAGGCAACGAGAATCTCCTGGCAAAACTGAAATTCAAGCTGCAGGTGGACGAACTCGATGCCGACCTCATCGAAGACGTAAACATCGAGATGAGCCAGGCACGCGAGACAACAAACATATATTCAGACATCCTCGAATCGACGATGGACACATACTCGAGCATCATCAACAACAACATGAACACCGTGATGCGAACACTTACTTCCGTATCGATAATCCTGATGTTCCCCACACTCATAGCAAGCATCTTCGGCATGAACCTGATAAACGGCATGGAGAACAACAAGTTCGGATTCCTTATCGCCATCGTCATGTCGGCGCTTATTTCAGGTATATCGTGGTGGATATTCCGCCACAAACGTCTCATTTAAGCAGAAAAAACCAAATTTTCCAAAATAGTTTAGGGATTTACAATATTTTTAATTAAGTTTGCACGCATATAATAAAATAGTAACAAGCAGACATTTACACAAGCAGACAAGGCTTCCCGGTCGGCAGGCACTGGCACACAAAAGCCGACAAGACCATCAACTCGCCCTGCTAAACCGAAGACTTGCCAACTAAAAATAGTTATATGATGGACCCTCAAGAAAACACTCTCGGTCAAGAGAAGACAGAAGAAATGCTGAACGCAGCACCCGCTGACAACGATGTAACAACGGCTGACAGCGGAGCGGAAGACGCAACAGTATCAGAAGCTACAGCAGAAAACACTTCTGCCCCCACAGGCTCGCAAGAACAAAGAAAAGTGTACAAGAGCAAAAAGGAGGTAATAGAAAGGATGAAGGAAATCGCACACAGCGATGACACGCCGAAAAAAGAAGAGGTGGAAAACCTCAAAACAGCCTTCTACAAACTACACTTTGCCGAAAGGGAGGCCGACATGAAAGCATACGTCGAAAACGGAGGCGACCCGGCAAATTACAAGGTTACTCCCGATGAAGACGAAGAAGAATTCAAGGCCGAGATGAGCGTCATAAGAGAAAAACGCGCAAAAATATTCCTCGAACAAGAGCAGGAAAAACAAGAGAATCTCAAAAAGAAACTCGATATCATAGAAAGAATCAAGGCCATGATAACCTCTCCCGAAGAGGCAAACAAGTCTTACCAAGAATTCAAAAAACTTCAGCAGGAGTGGAAAGAGATAAAACTTGTGCCCGCGGAGAAGGCCAACGAACTGTGGCGTAACTACCAGCTTTACGTAGAACAGTATTATGATTTACTGAAGCTGAACAGCGAAGCACGCGAATACGACTTCAAGAAGAATCTTGAAATCAAAACACGGCTCTGCGAAGCAGCCGAGAAACTGGCTGAAGAAAACGACGTCATAAGCGCTTTCCACCAGTTGCAGAAGCTGCATCAGGAGTATCGCGAGACCGGCCCCGTAAACAAAGAACTGCGTGAAGAGATATGGGCACGCTTCAAGGCTGCTTCCACCGTGATAAACAAACGTCACCAGCAGCACTTCGAAGAACTGCGTGCAAAAGAAGAAGACAATCTTGTCAAAAAGACCGCATTGTGCGAAAAGGTGGAGGAAATCGCAAAAGCTGAAATAAAGAACGCATCTGAATGGGATAAGAAAACAAAAGAAATAATCGCCATACAGACAGAATGGAAGACGATAGGTTTTGCTCCGCAAAAGATGAACGTCAAGATATTCGAGCGCTTCCGTGCAGCCTGCGATGACTTCTTCGGCAAGAAAGCCGAATACTTCAAGAGCATGAAACAGCAGTTTGCAGACAATGCCGAGAAGAAAAAAGCACTTGTGGAGCAGGCTCAGGCACTTCAGGACAGCACAGACTGGAAGGCAACAAGCGACAAGCTGATAGCCCTGCAGAAGGAATGGAAAACGATAGGCATGGTGCCGAAGAAACTGGGAGACAAACTGTGGAATGACTTCCTTACCGCCTGCAACCACTTCTTCGACGCACGCAACAGCGCAAATGCCGGTACACGCAGCGAAGAACGCGAAAACCTCGAAAAGAAACGCGACATAATAGAACAGCTGAAAACTCTGGCTGAAAATGCCGAAGACAACATTCAGGAAAAGGTACGCGAACTGATAGACCAATACAATGCTATCGGCCATGTGCCGTTCAAGGAGAAAGACAAGGTGTATAAAGAGTATCACGACATACTTGACAAACTTTACAAAGACCTTAACATCTCCACCGCACGCCGCCGTCTTGACAAGTTCAGAAACAATCTGAAGAATGTGGCAGAAAAAGGCGTAGACGCGCTCGACAATGAGCGTGCCCGGCTAATGCGCCGCTACGAGGCTCTGAGACAGGAAGTGCAGACGTACGAAAACAACATAGGCTTCCTCAGCGCATCCAGCAAGAAAGGCAATTCTCTTATAGACGAGATGAACCGCAAGGTGCAGAAGCTGAAAGACGACATGAATCTTGTACGCGAGAAAATCAAAGCCATTGATGCCGAAAACTGATTTTCAGACACGCAAGAATTACAAATAAAAACATAAGCAACGAGTCACAAGCAGACGGAGCCAGAAGGATATACACATATCTTCACAGCCGTCAGCTTGTGACTCGCCTTTTTTAACAAGCAGACAAACAGACAGGCATATTTCACACGACCTTTGTATGCCTCCCGACTATCCATAAAAACAAAGCATAATGATTAGAAAAATACTGTTCATGTCAGCATTTCTGTATGCTGCGACAGCAAACGCACAAAGCATGAAAGAATGGAATGACTCGCTTGCCGTCATAAACAGGCAATTATCCATTTATCCAGATTCGCTCGAACTGCAGCTCAACAAGGCTGCCGTAAGCCTGCAACTGCTTGAATGGGAAGACGCCATATCGACATGCAACGCCATACTTGAGAAGAACAAGAACAGTATGCCGGCACTATACTACCGCGCTTACGCCAATAACAATCTGCGCCGCTACGAACAGGCAAAGAACGATTATAAAAGCCTGCTGAGCATGGCACCACGCAACATGGAAGCCCGCCTCGGCCTGGCTTATACCTACACCAAGCTCAACCGCTACGCCGAAGCCCTCGATGAAGCCGGCACATTGATAGAAATGTATCCGGACAGCAGCATGACTTATGCGGCAAGAGCCGAGATAGAGAAAGAAATGAAACAGTATGAGCCGGCACTATACGACATGGATGAAGCACTGAAAAGAGACCCCGGCAATAAAGACATCATCGTGTCGAAAGTGGAACTGCTGCTGATAATGGGAAGAAAACAAGAGGCCAAAACAACACTTGACGATGCCGTACGCAAAGGAATACCGCGCGGCACACTGCTCGAATGGTATGCAAAATGCAAATAACTGTACTTTCCGTACAGACCTTATGAGGCATCACCACACAAACATTATCGCCCCGCTTTATTACTCTTGATAATCATTTGATTATCAGGTAAATACGGAGACATGAGCAATCAAGCCAAGATACAAAACATTTCTTATTCCAAAAGGTAACCTTTTACAAAGCCAAAGGTTACCTTTTACCGGCCCAAAGGTTACCTTTTACGAAGCCAAAGGTAACCTTTGGGTATTCTCACTCAAAAGCATTAAGAAGTTCGGCCACACGTTCCACCTCATCACGTGTCATGGTCTGGTTTAACGGTATGCTTAGTTCTTCACGGTGAATCTTCTCTGTGACGGGCAGACTCAGGCCGCCCCACTCACTGTAACAGCGCTGACGGTGCGGCGGTATAGGATAATGTATCATGGTCTGAACACCACGGTCGGCAAGATAACGTTGCAGTTCGTCACGGCGGGCACACATCACGGGAAAGATATGATGCACACTGTTGCGGCAATAATCGGCCGAAGGCAGATGCAGAACAGGATTTGCGATGTTGGCTATGTAGAAAGCGGCTATGCGGCGGCGCACGGCATTATCGGCATCGAGATATCTCAGTTTGACTCGAAGCACGGCAGCCTGAAGTTCGTCAAGCCGGCTGTTGCGGCCGCGCATGCCGAACACATACTTACGCTCAGAGCCGTAATTGCCCAGTGCCCTCACCGTGTCGGCCAGACGCTCGTCATCAGTGGTCACGGCGCCGGCATCGCCGAGCGCACCGAGATTCTTGCCCGGATAAAAGCTGTGACCCGCCGCGCTGCCCAACGAGCCTGTGCGTCTGTCGCCGAAAGTACAGCCGTGTGCCTGAGCGTTGTCCTCTACCAGCTTCAGGCCATGGCGCCGGCAAATATCGCCTATCCGTAGGGTGTACGCACAGCGACCGTAAAGATGTACTATCATAACGGCACGCGTATGCTGCGTGACGGCCTGCTCTATCCTGCTGTCGTCTATCTGCAGCGTGTCCGGACGCGGCTCCACCAGAACGGGACGCAGACCATTCTCCGTTATGGCCAGTATGCTCGCTATGTATGTATTTGCCGGAACTATTACCTCATCGCCCGGACTCATCACGCCCATCTCGATGTATGCACGGAAAATTAGCGTGAGCGAGTCGAGTCCGTTGCCGCAACCCACGCAGTGACGCGTGCCGGTGTATGCGGCATACTCAGTCTCAAATAATCTGTTTTCCTCACCCTGCAGATACCAGCCGCTGTCAACCACCCGCCTTACGGCAGCATTTATTTCGTCAGCGTGCATAGCCGTAACCTTAGAAAGTTCAAGATATTTTATCACTTCAGATGTCATCATGATGTCATAAAAATGGAAAAATAAGAACAAACTGCCTCATTGCCGAAGCCGCAACGGTTTATAACTCAAATGCGAACTTCGGAGTTATTCCGCAACCAATCCCTTCTTTAAAGTCACACAGACCGTAGCTTGGCTGTCCGTTTTCGGTCGAAGGACCAATATCGAGCGTTTTAAATCCGCGGCTGTGATAATAAGAAAAAATGTCACAGGCAAAGCCGTTCATCGTACGCAGAGCTGAATATTCTTTCAAGTCACCCCAATATATCACCTGAGCCACGCCATCGGCCACGACAAAAACCTGAGCCGCTGCCACGTCTTTACCGCCGTGGGTCATCACAAAAAAATCGGCATCGACAATCTTCACAGTCTCTTTAACTGCCTCGAGCGACATCCTCAGCGGATAACCGTGCTGCTCACGATTAGCCTTTATCACACTGTAAGCACGCTCCACGTCACGGTCTGACGACGTGTCGAGATGCAACGTGACGAGATCTTCATGTCTGGCGCGATGCAGATTCTTACGTGCATTACGCTCTATTATCTCTTCATAATGCGGAAACAGCGACAAATCGAAATGATAATTCAGGTCGACATGACGAAGCACGGCCCTGCGCATGAACACGTTCACCCACTTTGACAACTGTGAACAGTCATACACGAGCGGGGGCAGCGTGACATACACCGGTTTGCCATGCGCACGTCCGTAACCGGAAAGTGCTGACACGGCCTCGTCAATAAAGCCAAGACGCTGATGCGCACACTCGACAAAACCGCCAAAAGGTGCCGAAAACGGGCTGTACAGACCGTCTGCACGTTCGCCAAGCGTCAACCCGAATCTTACTTTCGTATCAGCAAAGGCAAGATAATGAAGAGACGCGACCTTGCCTTTGTTCAATTCTGAAAACTCCACAAAATTGAAAACATGAGACTGCCGGCCGAACATTTCTTTATACTCGGCAGCCGAAACTTCAAGAATATTCATATATCACTCGCTGCACTCGTCAGGTTACGGGATGTCAAACCACATAGAGTCATGGTCATAACTTCCCAAGATTCTTATTGGAAATGTACTTCAGATATTCGTCATATTCGCGGATATAGTCCTCTTCCTCGTAAAGCTCTGATGCAAGGACAAGACACACCGCGCCCGACGAAAAGTCGTCAAGCGTACGCCACGTGTCGGTATCGACGAACAGTCCCTGATAGGGATGATTCAACATGTACGTATGTCTGTCGCTTCCATTGTCGAGCGTCACCGTGAAACTGCCGCTGACGGCTATGATAAACTCCTTACACTTCTTATGTGCATGCCCGCCACGGCTCTCTCCGCCCGGCACGTCGTACACCCAATACACCCGCCTGATGCCAAAAGGCACGTTGACATGCTCCTCGGCAACAGTAAGATTGCCGCGCACATCAAAAATCTTAGGTAAATCTATCATTTTGCTCATACCTTTATAACGGCTTTTATCAAAACTGAGTATAAATTATCCACAAAATATTTTTTCACAGGCACAGCCAGACCTACCGTAACACCCAGGCACAACAACGATGCCGCGATATATTCATATAAAGACAAAGAAGTAAGACCTATACGGATCGCTGCTCCGGTGAACAGCCGGATAACCGCAAGATGCAATAAAAAGACTTCAAAACTTACACCGCCTAGCCACAGCAGCACACGACTGTGAAGCAAACGTGTGAAAGTACCTCCGCACTTGTCGACAATGGCAAAAAACAGAATCAGCAACGGCAAGACAAACCAGAACAGGCCCACACAACGTATCCGTGACGGCAGACTGCCATACACAAGATATGAAGAGACAAGCAACAGTACGACCGCTAACTCAAAAACAGTCACAAATATGAAACGCCTTTTGCATACGGAACTGTAAAGAAACGGTAATTCACGACAACCGGCATAAACCCTGTAAACAAGTATTCCGAGAATGAAATCAAGACATCTGACCGGCGGGAACACATATAATACGGTATTGACCGCACTTTGCGGTACCAGCAACACCAGAACAAAATAAGCGGCAATACCCACAAATGTGACGCCCCACAACTGACGGGACGGCATGCTGTCTATCTTCCTGAACAGCACCGGAAACAGCAAATAAAACAGCAGCATGTCAGACAGAAACCATGAAACACCGTTGAACGCAAAATTATAATCGTTGTCAGGCAGCCAGCTCTGCAACAGAAAAAGATTCAACAGCAGCTTTACCCAATCAACACCGGCATCAGTACGCATATCGAGCATCATGAAAAACAATGTCATGACAATGTGGAGCGGATAAAACTTGCATAACTGCTTCAACAGGAACGTCTTTTCAGAGAATACACCGCCGCGCAGCCTGCCGCCGTAGCCAACCGACAACACAAAGCCGCTCAAGATAAAAAAGAAAGAAACGCCACACTCTCCGCCGTAATCAAACGGAACATGGCCCTCCCACACAAAATGTGAAAAGAACACAAGCACAACGAACAAAAAGCGGAAAGAGTGTAACGTCTCTATCATTTCAGCAGCCTATATTTATCTGATTACAGTGGCCGCAAGTCGCTTTGCCTTGTCTCTCAATGCCGCTGTGTCGGCATCAACATCTCCATAACACAGCACTACACCCATGCGCCGCCCGACGTGTTGCTGCTGTTTTCCGAAAATTCTAAGGCGCGTATAATCCTCGGTCAGCACATCCGTCATGTCATACTGAGGCTCATGGCCGGCTTCTTCTTTTGCCAGCACCACTGCACTTGCTCCGGCATGCTCAAGATGAATGGCCGGAATCGGCAAGCCCATGACGGCACGGAAGTGCAGTTCAAACTCATTGAGATTGAGCGTATGGCCGAGAGTCACCATGCCCGTGTCATGCGGACGAGGCGAAAGTTCGGAAAAAATCACACCTTTGTCCCGGCTCAGGAAAAACTCCACTCCCCATATACCGGCACCAGTCAAGGCTTTCGTTACAGCATCGGCCATGTGGCAGGCCTCTTTCAGGTCAGCATCGCTTATGGCAAACGGCTGCCAGCTCTCACGGTAATCGCCGCCTTTCTGCACATGTCCTATCGGCGGGCAGAACAGTGTCGGACCGTTTTTTTGCGTCACCGTGAGCAAGGTAAACTCGCTGTCAAAGTGAATAAACTCTTCTATGATTATCTCTTTCACATCACCACGGCTGCCTTCCATGGCCGAATTGAACGCTGCTTCAAGTTCGTCTGCCTTCTCAACAACACTCTGTCCGTGACCTGATGACGACATTAGAGGCTTTATGACGCACGGAAAACCAATCTCCTTTGAATGTTCTTTAAGTTCGTCCAACGTCTTGGCATAAAAATATTTGGCCGTTCTCAGTCCCAGTTCTCCGGCCGCAAGGTCACGTATGGCCTTACGATTCATCGTGAAGTTCACGGCTCTTGCACTCGGAGCCACCTGCATGCCTTGCTTCTCAAAATCGAAAAGACGCTCTGTGCGGATAGCTTCTATCTCCGGAACGATTATGTCCGGACGGTGTTTTTCCACCACTCTGTCAAGTGCATCGCCGTCAAGCATGTTGAAAACTTCGCTCTCATCGGCCACCTGCATGGCCGGAGCGTTGGCATAACGGTCACAAGCAACGACATACTGTCCTGCACGTTTGGCCGCAATAACAAACTCCTTGCCCAGTTCTCCAGAGCCTAACAATAATATCTTTTTCATTGATTCTTATTTTATAGTTTACGAGCAGACAAGCAACAAGCAGACAAGGAGATTTGCACAAAAGCCATATTCCGGTAAAAACAAATCTCCTTGTCTGCTTGTCATTTGTCTGCCCGTCTGCTGATTATCTGCTTTACCATCTGCCATTCCGGTGAAACTGCCATCTTACGCAGATTCGCCTCTATGATTTTCAGCATGGTCTCATTGCTCACATGGCGTTCACGGGCTATGTCTTCAAGAGGCTTCACATCGTTACCGAACAATCCATAATACTGCTGAAGCATGTCTTCGTCATCGGCATAGACAAGGTGCATGATGTGTTTCATGTAGTGTTCCACCTTCTCGCCCACACAGCCGGGCTCCCTGCCGAGACGTATCAGGAAATCCTGAAGTTCTTGAGAGAGTGCGTCCATACGTTTTTTTGAGTTAATAGTTTGAAATCAAGAGCTGAGAATAATATTCTCAATGTTCATTCTCAGCTCCCTATTCACTTTATCTGTTGCCGTACATCTGTTCGTAATACTTCTGATAGTCGCCGCTGGTTACTTCGTTTACCCAGTCCTGATGTTCAAGATTCCAGCGGATTGTCTTTACAATTCCGTCTGCAAACATCGTCTCCGGATACCATCCAAGTTCATTCTTAATCTTGGTCGGGTCAATGGCATAACGCTGGTCATGCCCCAAACGGTCGGCAACAAAGGTGATAAGATCATTGTTTATCCAGTTTATGTCAATGTCGCCGCCGGCGTCTTTTACCTGTTTCTTCAAGATGTTACGAAGACTTTTGTCCTCTGCCATCATGTCGTGAATGGTCTTTATGGTAAGTTTCACGATGTCAATGTTGGCCATTTCGTTGTGTCCGCCGACATTGTAAACCTCTCCGTCACGCCCTTCACGCACGACAAGGTCAATAGCCTTGCAGTGGTCTTCTACGTAAAGCCAGTCTCTCACATTGTCACCTTTGCCGTAAACAGGCAGTTGCTTGCCCTCAAGAATGTTGTTGATAATCAAAGGAATGAGTTTCTCCGGAAAATGATACGGACCGTAATTGTTCGAGCAGCGGGTTATTGTCACAGGCATGTGGTAAGTATCATGATATGCCTTAACTATCAGGTCTGCACTCGTTTTTGATGCGCTATAAGGGCTGTGCGGGCAGACCGGAGTAGTTTCGGTAAAATAGCCGTCATTGCCCAACGAGCCGTACACTTCGTCTGTACTTACCTGATGAAAGCGCTTGCCGGCTTTCCATGACGGATAACCCGAAGCATCTTTACCCGTGACCCATGCACGGCGCGCGGCGTCAAGCAGATTCTGAGTACCCAATATGTTTGTCTCAAGAAACAGTTGCGGGTTTTCAATGCTTCTGTCAACATGGCTTTCAGCAGCAAAATTAACGACATAATCTATATCATTCTCAGCGAACAGCTTGCCGGCCAAAGCCTTGTCACGGATGTCACCATGAACAAATACACATCTTTTACCGTCTATATCGTCTTTTATCGTTCCGTAATTTCCGGCATAGGTCAGTGCATCCAGCACGATTACTTTAATGTCTTCATCTTTATACTTTCTGTAAAGAAGATACTTGATGTAATTTGACCCTATGAATCCGGCCGCACCTGTCACAAGATAAGTTTTCATATTAATGTATTTATTTAAGTTGGTTGTTATACATTTTAGGTTGGTTACCATGTATATATAACTCAATTATCGGCTAAAAATTGTGTGCGCCACATTTCCTCGGGTCATCAAGAGTGACCACTTCAAGATCTTTAAACTTACCTCTGTCAATTATCAGCCTGATTAGAGTTCGCTCCCTGTGCCATCCCTGCAATCCTGCAGCTCCGGGATTGATGTGCAACAGGTTGAGTGTCTTGTCGTATTTTACTTTCAGAATGTGCGAATGTCCACTTATGAACAACTGCGGAGGCATGGCGTAAATCGAAGCCCTGATACTTTGATCGTAATTGCCCGGATAACCGCCTATATGCTTCATCAGCACATCAGCATCTTCACACTTCCATCTTAACACCTCGGGATACATCCGGCGCAGGTCGCCGCCGTCACAGTTTCCGCATACGGCACGGAACATTCTGTATTCTGCCAGGCGTTCCGCCACCTCAAGCGAACCGATGTCACCGGCATGCCAGATTTCGTCGCAAGGCTCAAAGTAATGCAGATACTTGTCATCCCAGTATGAGTGCGTGTCGCTGATTATACCTATTCGTTTCATTTGATATATTTACCAGAAAAGATGAAAGGATGAAGAATGCACGTATCAACCTTATACTTTCAAAACTTTTTTTATAAAATCCTTGACAAACTGCTCTGTACCATCTATGCCCAAAACGCTTGAGTTTATGCAAAGATCGTAAGAAGTGCCGTGTCCCCACACCTTGCCTGTATAATAATTATAATAAGACGAGCGCGTCGATTCTTTGCTCTCGATTATCTTTCTGGCCTCTTCTTCACCGCAGTTATGACGTTCGCAGATACGCTCCACACGCTCTTTGAGGTCTGCCGTTATAAACACGCTTACGGTATTATCAAAGTCACGTAACACATAATCAGCACAACGCCCGACAAAAACACAAGAGTCTGTCTGTGCGGCTTTGCGGATGGCGTCGCTCTGAAACTGGAACAGACTTTCCTGCGACAGTTTGTTATTATAAAAGTTATTGTCTGACACGAAAGGTGCATGAACATGAAACAACGACCGGAAAAAGCCTTTCTTTTCATCGTTCTGTTCAAAAAACTTCTCGCTGAAACCACTTTCTTTCGCTGCAAGATTGAGCAACTCCTTGTCATAGAACTTACAGCCGAAGTCTTCGGCCAGCATCTTTGCTATAATCATTCCACCGCTTCCGAGCTGTCGGCCAACGTTGATTATTATATTCTTGTGTTCCATATTTTTCAATTTTTATTGTCATACGACGAAACCTTACTCCGATTGCACAGCAATCCTGACACACAGGCTCACGTCATTAAGCCGTCATCTGCATCTGTTTCTTAAACTTTCTCATATATTTAGCCATCATCACAAACGCCACTATTGCAGCAATGACGTCTGACACGGGCATGGCTGTCCATACACCGTCAAGTTTCATTATAGGTGGCAGCATCACAAGAAGAGGCAGCAAGAAGAGCATCTGGCGCGAAAGTGAAAGGAATATGCTTATTTTTGCTTTTCCTATGCACTGAAAGAAGTTGGTAATGACCATCTGACAACCGACAATCGGGAAAGCCAGCATGTGTATCCTTATTCCCTCTATCGACATATCTATCAGAGTTTTATCCGTAGTAAAAAGCCTTGCGCACTGGTACGGGAAGAACTCAGCAATGATAAATCCCAACGTTGTTATTATAGTGGCTGTAATCATTGCATATTTAAGTACTCCCATCAATCTGTCGAAACGCTGTGCGCCATAATTGTAACCGGCAATGGGAAGCATCCCCTGATTAAGGCCGATGGTAACCATCACAAATATAAACGAGACCTTGCTTGCTATACCGTAAGCGCCAACGGCCAAATCGCCTCCATAATGAGACAGGCCGGCATTGATGAATATTACCACCACACAGGCACAGACGTTCATGGCAAACGGAGACATGCCAATGCTTATAATGTTTTTCACAATGGCACTCTTCAGTTTGTATATGCCACGCTTGAAGTGAAGTATCTCCTTATCGTTGCTGAACAGCTTTATCTGCCATATCAGAGCCACGGCCTGAGAAATGATTGTTGCGAGAGCCGCACCCTGAATGCCCATGTTCATAGGCCAGATAAATACAGGTGCAAGCACGATGTTCAGAATCACGGTCAATATCGTGGCGGCCATGGCCTGTTTGGGCTTGCTGGCTGCACGCAGCACTGCGTTCATCCCGAGAAACGTCTGTGAAACAACGTTGCCGGCCAATATAACTGTCATGTAGTCGCGGGCATAAGGTATGGTGTTCTCACTCGCTCCGAAAAAATACAGTATCGGGTCAAGAAATATCATGGCTATAAGTCCGAAAGCCAAACCCACCACCAGGTTAAGTGTAAAGCTGTTGCCGAAGATGTTTTCGGCCATGTCATAGTCTTTCTGTCCGAGTTTCACCGATATACATGTAGACGAACCTATACCGACGGCAGCGCCGAAGGCTGCAGAAAGGTTCATCAACGGGAACGTGATGGCAAGTCCCGATATGGCCAACGCCCCCACGCCTTGCCCTATGAAGATGCTGTCTATCATGTTATACAGCGAAGAGGCCGTCATCGCCACGATGGCCGGCAAGGCATATTGAGCCAGCAGCTTACCTACCGGTTTTGTTCCAAGTTCAAGTGTAGCCTGTTTGTTATCCATAAAAATATCCTTTTTAAAATCGCGTGCAAAGTTACTGCAAATCGGCAGAAGAACAAAATAAATGCGTATGAAACAAAATTTATTTTCTTACGCAATACCGCCACACGTCATGCAACGCAAAAGGACAACACGGACACTTGCAGACACGTGTACCGTCTCCACGTCCGTCACAGACACACGCAGGCTCTATTTACGTGTTTCCACACCACTGCGCCCCGTACGCTTGTAGCTGCGGTAGTCATCAACGGGAATCTCCACGCCTGACTCTTCCAGACAAGCGCCATGGGGAAGACGAAACTTCATGTATCTGATGTTCAGTCCACGTTCTATCCACTGACTCTCGTAATAAGTCTGTATCGAAAGTATGCGGCGTGTGTCATCGTCGATGTCGGCTGTATGATAGAGGTCTTCCGTACGGAACAGCAGAGGCAGACGGTTATGCTCTACCATGTATGTTGTGTAGGTGAAAAGGAAATTGCTGTCTGTCTTGACATGTATTATGCCTCCGTCTACGAGAAAACGGCGGTAACGCTCCATGAAATACGTGCTTGTGAGACGTTTGCGCACGTTTTTCATCTGCGGGTCACTGAAGGTGAGCCATATCTCCTGCACCTCGTCCGCAGAGAAAAACCGGTCTATAATCTCGATGTTGGTACGCAGAAAAGCAACGTTTCCCAGTCCTTCAGCCAACGCTGCAGTGGCTCCTGTCCACATGCGGGCTCCTTTTATATCAACGCCGATGAAGTTGACGTCAGGGAAAAGACGCGCCAGCCCGACCGCATACTCACCTTTACCGCAGCCAAGCTCAAGCACTATGGGATTGTCATTATGAAAATACATGTCACGCCAGTGACCTTTCATCTCAAACGGAACATTGTCAACAACCGAATAAGGATATTGAAACACGTTCTCATACCGCTCCATGTCGGCAAACTTGGCTAATTTCCCTTTACCCATTCAGATTAGAAATTATGAAATTATAAATTATGAATTAAGAGTTAAGAAAATCGTCTCATGCAATTCAGCAACAAGAGTGTTTTTCTTAACTCTTAATTCATAACTCTCAAATTAAAACGTATTTATTCGATAACCACTTTAGTCCATCCGTGAACATCCGGCTCAATGCCATACTGTATGTTGCGAAGCTTGTTGTAAAGCTTGGTGCAGATGGGGCCGGGTTTGCCGTCCTTGCTTATCACGTAGCTCTTCTTTTCCTCAAGGTCGTCAATCTTTGAGATAGGACTTATCACGGCTGCGGTACCGCATGCTCCTGCTTCCTCGAATGTGGCAAGCTCTTTCTCCGGTATCTGTCTGCGCTCCACCTTCATGCCCATGTCCTCGGCAAGCTGCATGAGACTCTTGTTGGTTATACTCGGCAGAATGCTCGTTGACTTCGGAGTTACGTAAGTATTGTCCTTGATGCCGAAGAAGTTGGCAGCTCCGCATTCGTCCATATATTTCTTTTCCTTTGCGTCGAGATAGAACTCACAGGCGTAACCCAGATCGTGAGCCATCTTGTTGGCACGCAGAGAAGCGGCATAGTTGCCTCCCACCTTATATACACCCGTGCCGAGCGGAGCCGAGCGGTCATACTCACGGATGATTACATACGGATTGGTGGCAAATCCGCCCTTGAAATACGGACCTACCGGAGTAACGAATATCATGAACAAGTATTCAGAAGCAGGATGAACACCTACCTGAGCCGACATACCAACAAGCAGCGGACGGATGTACAGTGTGGCGCCGCTCTCGTAAGTCGGAATATAGTCCTGATTGAGACGCACAACTTTTGTGACCATTTCCTCAAACAACTCAGTCGGGACTTCGGGCATAAGTATGCCGCGGCACGTGCTTTGCAGACGGGCTGCATTCTCGTCCATACGGAACACACGCACCTTCCCGTCAGGACAGCGGAACGCTTTCAAGCCCTCGAAGGCTTCCTGACCGTAATGCAGACACGTGGCAGCCATGTGCATCTTTATGTACTCGTCAGAACATACTTCAATCTCACCCCATTTGCCGTCGCGGTAATAGCAACGGACATTGTAATCGGTCGGCATGTAACCGAAAGACAAATTAGCCCAATCCAGATTTTTCATAATATCATTTTAAAAGTTGAATTTAGTAGTGCAAAAATACGAATAATCTCAGTAACTTACAATTTTTTCCGAAATTATTTGACTGATGTGCGGGGCAAATGTGCATCGTCCCGTACCGTAACGGCAGGTTACGCATCGCTGCCGAGTATTTTGCTGATTTCCTCGTCCGTCTTTGTCAGCTTGTCCTTGCACTGCTTTATCAGCTTCTGCGCCACTTTCAGCTCGCGGCTCAGACTGTCTATGTCGAGTTCGTCGTTCTCTATCTTTGCCACGATGTCCTCAAGCTGCTTCAAGGCTTCTTCATATTTAAACTCTTTCATCGGTATAATCTTTAAATGAATGTCCTCAATCACCCTCTCCGCCTTTTTAATAAACTTTACAGGCAAGGCATTTGACTTTAACTGCCAAGCCCGCGCAGCGGGCGATAACTTCTTTAAATACTCTAACTACTTTTTTATCACTTCCGACATTATCCTGCCGTCGCTCAGGCGTGTCTCTATCACGTCACCGTCGTGTAACTCCGTCACCGAACGCACTGCGCGCCCGTTAAGCAGCGTTATCGAATAGCCGCGCTTCAGCAACAGCGCAGGGTCGGCTGCCTCCAGGCGCTTTGCCAGCAGTTCGAGCCGGTGGCTCTCGCCCATGATACGCTGCCTTACGGCAGGCGGCAACGCAGCGGCCAGGCGGTCAAGACGCGCCCCTGAGAGCATCAGCTTGCGCCTTACGGCAGTCTCGGCGCGCTTGGCCAGAGCATCCAAGCGCGACTGCTGACGCACGTTGACGAGCGAGAACAGCACGGGTATGCGTTCGGCTACACGTGCCAGCCGCATCCGCTCAAGGTCCATGCGGCGGCTCACGGCCGACACAATCGCAGTGCGTGCCCCGTCTATACGGTCGAGCGTGCGCTTCAGGTTGTCTATGAGAAAAGCGGCTGCGGCCGTAGGCGTCTTTACACGGGTATTGGCCACCATGTCAACAACCGACTCGTCGCGCTCGTGTCCGATGCCGGCAATCACCGGCAAAGGGAAATTGGCCACGTTCTCGGCCAGTTCGAGTGAGTCGAAAGCCGACAGATCGCTCACGGCGCCTCCTCCACGGATTATCACCACACAATCAAAATCTGCCACATGGCTGTTGATGTCGTCAAGCGCGCTTATTATGCTCCGCCCAGCACGCTCTCCCTGCATTACGGCGGGAAACAGCGTCACGCTGAAACTGAAGCCGAAGGCATTGGTGCCAAGCTGATGGCAAAAGTCGCCGTAGCCGGCAGCCGTCTCGCTCGACACCACGGCTATGCGCCGGGCAAACAGAGATATCGGCAGTTCTTTGTTAAGGTCGAACACGCCTTCCTCACGCAATATCCTTATCACCTCGCGGCGCTTGCGGGCCATGTCGCCAAGCGTGAACGTGGGGTCAATGTCGGTTACTATCCACGAGAATCCGTAGTTTTCGTGAAACTGAGCATATACCTGCAGCAACACCTGCATGCCTGCGTGCAGACTCTGACCCGCCACCCGCTCAAAGTGCGGCCGCACCAGCATCCACGACGAACGCCAGCACTTGGCCGAGGCACGTGCCACGGGCGTGGAGCCAAGTGCGTCTTTCTGCACCAGTTCCATGTAGCAGTGGCCGCCACGCTCGCGTATTTCGGCAATCTCGGCCTCCACCCAATAACTGTCGGGCAGAGTCAGTTCGACGGCGTTGCGCACAAGCGAATTAAGTTCATACAGAGTAAGAGGCTTTTTCATAAAAACACATTTTGTCAACAGACACGCCACTGTATTCCGGCCGGCATACGGCGGCGTACCGTGCCGTCAGTCACGGCCCATCTGGTATGCCTTCCAAAAGTCGGGTATTCCATACCCGTAAATGTTGTCGGGCGTGGCGGTATTGTCGGCACAGCGGCGCACCAGACTTATTATCTCACGGGCTGTCTTGTCGGGCAGGGCCTGCCACAGACACGCCACCATACCCGCCACCACCGGTGTAGAGAATGATGTTCCGACTCCTTTTATTATAGTGCCGCGGCCGGTTATCACCGCCGTGGGGCTGCCCATAGCCATCACGTCGGGCTTTATCCGGCCATCGGCCGTGGGCCCGATGCTGCTGAACGCGGCATTAAGGCCGTCGGGCGTGGCTGCGCCCACGGTTATTATATCGGTTGCATCGGCAGGCACACTGATTTTTTTCCACGAGCCCATGCCGTCGTTACCGGCACTGTTTACAAGTATTATACCCTTGCCGGCAAGCATCGAGGCCGTGCGGGACACAAGCGCAGTGCGGCCGTCAAGCTGGGTATAGGCATAATTGTCTGAAGAAATGTCGAAAGCATGATAACCGACCGAACTGCTTATTATGTCTGCTCCCACACTGTCGGCAAACTCGGCTGCAGCGGTCCAATAGTCTTCTTCGGCAAGACTTTCGGTCTGATAGTCTTCACACCTCAGCAGCCAATAAGAGGCATCCGGCGCCGTGCCGACAAATGTGCCCGGCACGTTGACCGACATTACCGACAGCACCTTCGTGCCGTGGTCCATCTCCTTGAATATGTCCTGCGACGGCGGCACAACAAAATCGGCACTGCCCTCGATGCGGGCTTCACGCAGACAGGGTATCAGGTCGGCATTCATAAATCCACCGTCGAGTACGGCGATGGTCATTCCGCGCCCGCAGAAACCATGACGGTGTATCTTCATCCCGTTCACCATGGCTATCTGTTCAAGCGCCACACCGTAGTGACTTTGCGATATAGTGTCCCAGCGGTTAAACTCCGTATGATAGCGTGCCCTCGCGGGCGACGGACTTACAGAGTCGGGTGATGTCCATACTTTCTTTATGCTCTTTACGCACTTCAGCAACGCTACGCTCTTCAGCACGTCAAGACTGTGGCTGCGCACAAGCACGGTGTTGTTCCACTTGCTGCGGCTCACCACCTCCACGCCCGTGGAGCGTATCTCGTTGATGTAAGCGGGATTTACGGGCAGGTCGGTCGAATCTACGTCTATATGCTGTCTGCTGCGCCTCACTATCGCCTTTGCCGAAAGAAACTCTTTAGGCCGGCTGATGCTGAACGGCGTGCCACACTTATCTCGCAACTCAACGCGGAACATGTATGTCCTGCCTCCCGGATATTTCACCTTGTGCGCATTGCCGGACGGACGGGCACCGGCCGTAATCACCAACAAAAGTAATATAAGTATGGCTGATAGCTTACTCATCGACAGACCTTCGGTTTTAGCGTGCAAAGTTAATGCAAAATTTCGATTAAGCGAAATGAAAACGAATGAAATAAGACATAACGCAAACATAAACAACGGCTGACAACAACAGCCTCAGCATGTACGGTACACACACCAAAATGAAGTTGCAAAACCATGCGAAAAAGCATTGCAAAGAGCCTCAACATAAATCATTGAAAATCAAAGGTTTATGAAATGCGTTGTAAAAGACCGTCTTTTAGCTTGCAAAAGCTTACCTTTTAGCGACCAAAAGCTTACCTTTGGGAAGCCGAAAGTTAAGCTTTTGCAAAGCGCCCCGTAACAGGAGCCAATGCCGACGGTTGCCTGTGAGGTGAAAAGTCATTTCCGCGCTTTTTACGTTTGTTTGCCCTCCATCCTTCTCCCGTTGCGGAAAAATTAGTAATTTTGCACTTACATTGACTTCATTTTTTACACAACAGCATTATGACACCTAAAGAAATACGCAACGGACAACTTGCACAGAAGATGATAAAAAACCTGAAGCGCCGCAACTTCGATGCCTTCTACTGCCCCACGGCGACAGAGGCCGTTGAGCGCGTTTCGGCCATGATTCCCGACGGCAGCAGCGTGTCGTGGGGCGGCTCGATGACCATACGCGACATGGGACTGACCGCGGCGCTGCACAAGCGCGACCTCACACTGCTCGACCGCGACCTGGCCGAAACGCGCGAAGAGGCCCAGCGCATATACCGCGAGGCGTTCTCGGCCGACTATTATCTGTCGAGCGTCAACGCGATTAGCGAGGACGGAGTGATAGTGAACATCGACGGCAACGGCAACCGCGTGGCCGCCATAACGTTCGGACCCAAGCACGTCATACTGGTTGCCGGCCTCAACAAGGTAACGCAAGACGTGCAGAGCGCACTGGCACGCGCCCGTTCGACGGCAAGTCCGATAAACGCGGCACGCTTCGACATTAAGACCCCGTGCCGCACCGACGGCACATGCCACAACTGCAACTCGCCCGAAAGCATCTGCAACTACATACACTTCATGCGCAACTCCCATCCCGCCGGCCGCCACACCGTGGTGCTTGTGGGCGAAGACTTAGGGTACTGACAGTTTGCCAGGAAACTGTTTTGATTTTTTTTGCTAAATGAATGTCCGCAATCAGCAAACACCCACAGTAGGGACATAATTTATTATGTCCGCACGTTTCGCAGAAACGTATTACGCAGTATAGCCTGCAAACATACGCCACTTCGCGGCGTGCGGACATAATAAATTATGTCCCTACTGTGGATGTTTGCTGATTGCGGACATTCATATAAAAATAACGTCTGCTAAATTTCTTAATCATTAACTCAAAACATGATTGTCTGCATTGCCGAAAAGCCAAGCGTAGCGAAAGACATAGCCCGGATACTGGGCGCTACAACTTCACACGACGGATACATGGAGGGCAACGGGTATCAGGTGACATGGACTTTCGGCCACCTATGCACGCTGAAAGAGCCTGACGACTACACACCGATGTGGAAGCGGTGGTCGCTCGGAGCGCTGCCGATGCTGCCCAAACGTTTCGGCATCAAGCTGATAGACGACAAAGGGATAATAAAACAGTTCGGCATAATAGAGAGACTGATGCAGGCCGCCGACGGCATAATAAACTGCGGCGACGCCGGACAGGAAGGCGAGCTGATACAGCGGTGGGTGATGCAGAAGGCACAGGCAAAATGCCCGGTGAAACGTCTGTGGATATCGTCGATGACCGACGAGGCCATACGCGAAGGTTTCAGCACCCTGAAAGACCAGCAGGAATACCAGCCGCTCTACCTCGCGGGGCTGAGCCGCGCCATAGGCGACTGGATACTGGGCATGAACGCCACGCGTCTTTACACGCTGAAATACGGCCAAGACCGCCAGGTGCTGTCAATCGGGCGCGTGCAGACGCCAACGCTCGCACTGATAGTAAACCGCCAGAAGGAGATTGACAACTTCAGGCCGGAGCCTTACTGGGTGCTGTCTACCATATACCGCGACACGCTGTTTACCGCCACAGCCGGCAAATTCACCAGCAAGGAGGAGGGAGAGAAGTCGTTTGCCAAGATAGCCGACAAGCCGTTCACCGTAACCGACGTGCAGAAGAAGGCCGGCAGAGAGGCTCCGCCGCACCTGTACGACCTGACGTCGCTGCAGGTGGACTGTAACCGCAAGTACTCCATGAGCGCCGAGACTACGCTCAACGTCATACAGTCGCTGTACGAGAAAAAGCTGACCACGTATCCCCGTGTGGACACTCAGTATCTCAGCGACGACATCTACCCCAAGTGCCCCGCCACACTGAAGGGCCTGCGCGGATATGAAGACTTCACGCTGCCGCTGGCCGGCAAGCCTCTGGCGAAGAGCAAGAAAGTGTTCGACTCGTCAAAAGTTACCGACCACCACGCAATCATACCGACAGGCGTTCCGGCATCGGGGCTGACCGATCTCGAGCGCCACGTCTACGACCTCGTGGCCCGCCGCTTCATCAGCGTGTTCTACCCCGACTGCAAGTTCTCCACCACTACGGTGACGGGAAAGGTTGACGACGTAGACTTCAAGGTGAGCGGCAGGCAGATACTCGACCCGGGCTGGCGCGTGCTGTACGCAAAGGAGCCTCAGCCCACCGACGGCGACACGGCAAAAGCGCAGGACGAGGAGCGCACCCTGCCGACATTCACCAAAGGAGAGAGCGGACCGCACAGCCCGACACTGACCGAAAAGACCACCACTCCGCCCAAATACTACACCGAGGCGACACTGCTGCGGGCCATGGAGACCGCCGGAAAGTTTGTCGACGACGAAGAACTGCGGGCCGCACTCAAGGAGAACGGCATAGGGAGACCGTCGTCACGGGCCAACATAATAGAGACGCTCTTCAAGAGACGCTACATAAAGCGCGAGCGCAAGAACATAGTGGCCACGCCGACAGGCATCGAACTGATAGACACCATCAAGGAGGAACTGCTGAAGAGCTGCGAGCTGACGGGCATCTGGGAAAAGAAGCTGCGCGACATAGAGCATAAGAAGTATGACGCGGGGCTGTTTATCAACGAACTGAAACAGCAGATTACGACAATAGTCAACGACGTGCTGGCCGACAACAGCAACCGCCACGTGACTGTGCTTACGGACGACGACCTGAAGAAGAAAACACCCAAAAAGGCGGCCAAACCGCGAAAGAAAGAGGCGAAAACGCCCGACGGCGACACGACGACACAGCCCGCCGGTGATGCTACGCCTGCGGCCGACGATTCGATTATAGGCACAACGTGCCCTGTGTGCGGCAAGGGGCACGTCATAAAGGGCAAGACGGCATACGGATGTGACCGCTGGCGCGAGGGCTGCACATTCAGACTGCCGTTCAAACAATAAAAGTCGGAAAAAAGAGTTATTATATAAAAGTCAGCCCGGGCATGCCCGCCGGCACAAGCGATACGGGCCTTTATACCTTTCCCGATTATGAACGCAAGACTCTCTACATATATAATAATGTGTATCGCGGCGCTCCTCACCGCTTCGTGCGGAGCCGACCATTACATGAAAAAAGGTGAGAAATTTCTCACCATAGGCGAATATTATGACGCGGCGGCCGAGTTTAAGGTGGCTTACAGCAAGACCCCGGCCAAAGAGAGGGCAAAACGCGGCGAACGGGCACGCAAGCTGGCCTACTGTTACGACCGCATAAACTCCGACGCCAAAGCCATAGCCGCTTACCGCAACGTGATAAGATACAAAAAGGACAGCATAGACACACACCTCTCGCTGGCACGTCTGCTGATGAAGACGGCAAGCTACAAGGAAGCGGCAAAGGAGTTTCAGCTCGTTCTGGACTCGCTGCCCGACAACGAACTGGCCCGCACCGGACTGCTGGCCGCACAGACGGCACAGGCCGAAAAAGAGGCCGGCTCGAGATATATCGTAAAGAAGATGGACATCTTCAACTCACGCCGGGCCGACTATTCGCCCATGCTTTTCGGCGACGAGTATGACCAGCTGTACTTCACGTCGACACGCAACGAGGCTCAGGGCGACGAACTGAGCGGCATCACGGGAGCCAAGCCCGGCGACATCTTCTTCTCACAGAAAGACGAGAACGGCAAGTGGCAGCGCCCTGAAACAATAGAGTCGGGACTTAACTCTGAGTTTGACGAGGGTGCATGCTGCTTTACGCCTGACCAAAGAGAAATGTATCTCACGCAGTGTACCACCGACCCCAACTATCCGAGGTTTGCCACCATCGTCACGTCAAACCGCACCGACGCCGCATGGAGCAAGCCGTCGCCGCTCGAACTGACACGCGACACTCTGTCAAGCTATGCCCACCCCGCCATATCGCCCGACGGCCTGTGGCTCTACTTCACGTCCGACATGCCCGGAGGAAAGGGCGGCCTTGACATCTGGCGCGTGAGACTGACCGCCGCCGGACTGGGCGGTGTCGAGAATCTCGGCGCCCCCATCAACACTCCGGGCAACGAGATGTTTCCCACATTCAGGCCCAACGGCGACCTGTATTTCTCTTCCGACGGTCACAAAGGTCTCGGCGGACTAGACATCTTCATCGCCACCGTAGACCCGAAGACAAAAAGATTTGTGCTTGAACATCCGGGTTACCCGCTCAACTCACAAGGCGATGACTTCGGAATGACATTTGAAGGCGTGCATAACCGCGGCTTCTTCTCCTCAAACCGGGGCGACGCCCGAGGCTGGGACCACATATACAGCTTTGAGAAACCGGAGATAGTACAGACCGTTAAGGGCTGGGTTTACGAGATGGACGGCTACGAACTGCCCGAAGCTCTGGTGTACATGATAGGCAGCGACGGCACAAACCTGAAGCTCAGCGTCAAAGGTGACGGCTCGTTCACACAGGTTATCAAGCCCGATGTTGACTACATAATGCTGGCCACGTGCAAGGGCTTCTTAAACCATAAGGAGGAACTCAGGGTGAAACCCGTCGAGGAATCTGAAGAATATGTGCTGCAGTTCCCGCTGGCATCCATCCGTGTGCCGGTACTCATAGACAACATCTTCTATGACTTTGACAAGTACACACTGAGGCCTGAATCGGAAACCGCGCTCGACGAACTGGTGAAGCTGCTCAACGAGAATCCCAACGTTACGATAGAGCTGAGTGCCCACTGCGACTACAAGGGCAGCGCCGAATACAACAAAGTGCTGTCGCAGCGGCGTGCAGAAACAGTGGTAAACTATCTGATAAGCCACGGCATAGCCGAAGACAGGCTGTCGCCCGTGGGGTACGGAAAGGAAAAGCCAAAGACAATACGCAAGAAGCTGACCGAAAAGTACACGTGGCTGAAAGAGGGAGACGTGCTTACCGAAGAGTTCATAAAGAAACTTGACCCCGAGAAGCAGGAAATATGCAACCAGCTGAACAGGCGCACCGAGTTTGTGGTGCTGCGCATCACTTACGGCATGTTTGACGAAAAAGGCAACCTGAAGAATCCTCCCAAACCACAGCAGCAGGACAACGGCAGCGGCAACGAAGAGGACCTGTACTTCAACTTTGAGTGACTTTACATAAAAAAGACGTACATAATAACAGAATCCCGATGCAAACGCTTATCTTTGCATCGGGATTTTTTTGTATAACACTTAAACAGATATTTATGGAAAAAAACAGAATAACCGAACTATTCGGCATCAGATACCCCATAATACAGGGCGGTATGGTATGGTGCAGCGGCTGGCGGCTGGCCTCTGCGGTAAGCAACGCCGGCGGACTGGGCCTGCTCGGAGCAGGCTCCATGCACCCCGAAACGCTTGAAGAGCATATCGCCCGCATGCGTGAGGCGACAGACAAGCCGTGGGGAGTGAACGTGCCGCTGATGTATCCGGAAATCGACCGCCTGATGAAACTCATCATCGACAGCGGCGTAAAGACTGTTTTCACGTCTGCCGGCAGTCCCAAGAAATACACACCGATGCTCCACGAGGCGGGAATAAAGGTCGCACACGTGGTGTCGAGCAGCAAGTTTGCCCGCAAATGCGAGGAAGCCGGGGTCGACGCAGTAGTGGCCGAAGGCTTTGAGGCGGGAGGACACAACGGCCGCGAGGAAACAACCACACTGGCACTGATACCCCAGGTGCGCCAAGCCACAAGCCTGCCGCTCATCGCCGCAGGAGGAATAGCCTCGGGACGGGCTATGCTGGCCACGATGGTGCTTGGCGCCGAGGGCGTACAGATAGGCACACTGTTCGCGCTGACCGAGGAAAGCTCGGCTGCAGAAGCTTTCAAACAGCGCTGCACCACACTGGAAGAAGGCGACACCATGCTGTGCCTGAAGAAGATAGCCCCCACCCGACTGATAAAAAATACACTGTATGACAAAGTGAAAGAAGCCGAAGACAAGGGTGCCACTGCCGATGAACTGCGCGACATACTGGGCCGGGCCGCATCGAAGCGGGGCATCTTTGAGGGCGACACAGCCAACGGAGAATTGGAAATAGGACAAATTGCTTCGGCCATAAAGACCGTTAAGCCCGTGGCCGACGTGATGCGCGAACTGGTTGACGGCTTTGAAGAAGCGAAGACACTCTTCAGACAATAATAACCGGAATAAAACAAAATCCCCTTCCGCAGCACAACCGGCATGCGGAAGGGGATTCTGTTTTTATACACATATCCTTTAACTGCTGAACGACTTCTTCATCCATCTGCCGCGGAACAGACGCACAAGGAATATCGTGCCGCGGAAAGTCAGCTCCACGGCCATTGCCATCCAGACGCCACGCAGACCGTAAACAGGCGCAAGCCATGCCGCGAGCGTTAGACGCACCAGCCACATGCTGGCCAGATTCATGCAGGCAGGCACAAGCGTGTCACCCGCACCGAGGCATACGCTGTAAGTGACGATGGCCGCAGCGAACATAGGCTCGGCAAATGCCTCTATGCGCAACGACTGTGCCCCGAGCAGGCGTACCTGTTCGTCAGGGGTCATCACGCCTATCATCTGCGGCGCGAAAACATACATCACCGCACCCATCAAGGCCATGACAAGCATGCCCATGCCAACCGTGCGGAATGCGAAACTGCGGGCCAGACGCGGACGCCCGGCACCGATGCTCTGGCCAACCAGCGTGGTGGCGGCATCGCCTATACCATAACCGGGCATGTAGCACAGGCTCTCGGCGGTGATGGCCAGAGTATTGGCAGCAATGGCGATGTTGCCCAAAGGAGCCACTATCATGGTGCTTACTATCTGGGCACCGCTCATCATCATGTACTGCGCGCCCATCGGCAGACTGACCTTTGCGGCATTGCGCAGATAGTTCCACAACGGGGCGAACGTCCACTTCTCGCCGCGCAGCGACAGTTCGGGCGACCTGACCGTGGCAAACCACACCAGCAGTGCCCCCGTGACGGTATATGCAAGGGCCGTGCCGAGAGCCGCACCGGGCACACCCATGCCGGCACCGGGCATGGTGAACGTCGTGCCGAACAGACTGACGGGACGCGTCTCATAAATGAGAAAATAATTGAACACCACGTCGAGCAGACACATCAGTATGCTCATCATGCTGGGTATGCGCATGTTGCCCGAACATTTGAGCATGCTCGACGAGAGTATGCCTATCTGATATACGGGCAGAGCCAGACAGTAAATAGTGAAATAGGCCGAGGCGTCGGCATGAATGTCTTCTCCGCCGCCCAACCAGCGGGGCAACGGACCGGCTATCATCACACAGACAGATGTGAGGATGACGGTAAACAGCAACGTGGCCATAATGCCCTGACGGAACACCTGGCGTGCCTTCATAAAGTCGTTGGCACCGATGAAGTGAGCCGCCTGCACCGAAAAGCCCAGTGCCGCGGCCGACGTAAGTCCGCCGAAAAGCCACGTGGTAGACTCCACAATACCTATTGACGCCGACGCTTTTGCGCCGAGCGAGCCTACCATTGAGGCATCGATGTAGAACATCATTATCGTTGTGAGCTGTGCAAGTATCGAGGGAATACTCAGTTGCACTATAAGATGCAGCTTCTGACTGCCGTTCATCTCGCTGCCGTTGCGTATCATCGCAAGCAGGGCATTATCCTTATCGCTTGAAAACATGGTGCAAAATTACTACTTTTAACTCAATTAATATATGATGCGTCACAAAAAAACGGACGGCAACCATCATTCCGTGGTTGCCGTCCGACCTATGTATCAACATTAAATCTGAACTTAATCTCTTAACAAAACACGGAGGCTGTGTCATCTTTACCATTCTATGCTTTCCTCACCCCCGAAACCTGTTGCTGTTCTAAACAGCAAACAGGGTTTTGAACATCTGTTACCTAAACAAATCTTTTTTACCTTATTACCTATGAAAACTTTTAAGCCGTGCCTCGCGGCATGAGCGTTATCCTGTCTTTATAACAATCCTTTTACCTACTTTACCTTATAACTTAATACCTATTATCTGAGTCTTTACTAATACCTATTGTATTGTTTTGACGATGCAAAGATACAGCTGTTTGCGCACACAGACAAGAAAAATGACAGGTTTCTGCATATTATGCGCGATATTTTGACATAAATCAAATAAATTTGGAGGTAAGAGCAGGAATCAAGAAAACAAACAGGCGAAACTTTCAGCCCGGTAATAAAAAGAATTAAGAGTTAAGAAAACGGCAACTGAAGCCATTCTTCCTAACTCTTACTTCTTTATTCCTTATACTCATCCGTACGCCACGGTCCGGGCGAAACGCCGGCCCTGTAATACGCGACAAGCTCCACATCGAAGATGAGCGTGCTGTAACCGGGAATTGCGTCGGAACCTCCCGTCCCGTAACCCATTGAATACGGAATGTACACAAGCCAGCGGTCGCCGATGTGCATGTGCTGCAGAGCTGTGGCAAAACCATCGACCGTCGAGCCTACATACATCTGCCGCGGCTGGGCCGTGGCAGCATTATACTCGCCCGTGTAGCTCTGATCAAACACGTAACCATCAACATAGGAAGTAGACGGGATGAGCCGGCCGCGATAGTTCACCAGCACGGAGTCAGTAAACATCGGACAGCCGCTGCCCTCGCCCTGCTGTATCACCTGCACGGCGATATAGTCTGTCGAAACGGCGTCAATGGTATCCTCAAGCGCATAGTTTCTTATCAGCCGCCACGAGCCGTCCACATTGGCCCGCGCCTGCTCGTAAATGCCGGCAAAGTAAGCGTCGTTGCGCTCCTGCCAGTCGGGAAACTCCTCCACCGTATCGTCGTTCTCGCTGCACGAGGCAAGCCACAGCGGAATAACGGCAAGCGCCGCCACGGTGCATATCGTCATCAAGAAATGTTTCATCTCGTCACACACAGTTTGTCAGGTGATACAAATATTCGATGCACGGAGCGCACGGTCACAGCTTTTTCAGCAGACTCGTTATGCTCACCTTGTCTTCGATTATGCCGCGCAGGTCGGCTATGGCAACCCTCTCCTGCTCCATCGTGTCGCGGAAGCGCAGGGTGACGGTGTTGTCGTTCAGCGAGTCGTGGTCAACGGTAACGCAGTAAGGAGTGCCTATGGCGTCCTGACGGCGGTAGCGCTTGCCGATAGAATCCTTCTCGTCATACTGACAGTTGAAGTACAGTTTCAGCTCGTCGATAATCTCGCGGGCCTTTTCGGGCAGTCCGTCTTTCTTCAGCAGCGGCATCACGGCCAGCTTGACGGGAGCCAGCGCAGCGGGCAGCTTCAGCACGACGCGCGTCTCTCCTCCTTCGAGCTGCTCCTCGCAGTAAGAGTGGCACATCACGGAAAGGAACATGCGGTCAACGCCGATTGACGTCTCGATGTCATACGGAGTGTAGCTCTCGTTGGTCTGCGGGTCGAAGTATTTTATCGACTTGCCGGAGAACTTCTCGTGCTGCGACAGGTCGAAGTCGGTGCGGCTGTGTATGCCTTCCA
>CALNFG010000001.1 GCA_939792625.1 uncultured Prevotella sp. | reverse complement strand
TTCTTTGACAACAAGCCGGATGCTCTGCCCGTACATGCGGAAAGAATGGCACAACAGGAACTCTTTTGAACTTTTTCTTATCCCGAACTCGCGTAATATATATAAATTCTCTGCCGCCCGTTTATCAACTGAATAGTCGGTAAACGGGCGGCAGAGATTCTTGTTGGGTAAGGATGTTATTGTTCGGTGGCTAACCGACCTTTTCAGGGGAGGTTAAGCCGCTTGTTAGCAACCACATTCAGAACACATCATTATCTTTCCATTTATCAAAAGTTCGTGGACAAATTTTACGGATAGACTCTTCATCATCCTCGTCCCATTCAAATTCAATTTCATGAGTATATGAAGGCAATAAATAGTTTTCTTCCAAGACATCATAATAATCGTCTTCCCCAGCTCGTTCATTAAGAATCTCCATTGCAGCATAATCCAGCAACTCTTGTTCAGGATAATCATCACCTTCTGGGTCTTCAAGCTCAAAAAACACATCACAAAGGGAGTCAACATCCTCTAAGGCTTTTTCGAAAATCTTACGACCACGAGAAATCAGCCAAAATCGGAAATAATCAAAGCCATCATCACTACAGCCGCCAAGTACCACATAGGCTACTGCCCATAAGTCTTGCCTATAAGATATGTTACAGAAGTGCCTCCACCAATACATGAATCCGAACAACTCCTCCTCGGAGAGTGGAGTAAGGCACTCTTTCAAATTTCGTCCACGATTTGAATTTTCAATGATTGTCCAGAATTTTTCTTCTGTCATCAATTTTGAAGCATCTTTTTTCATTTTCTTTCTTTTTTATGGTTGCTAATGTGCAGCTAACGTGTATTCCTGCAGATGTTCACGTTATTTTACTGTCCATTTGTCATTGATGGTGAACACGTTGTCTGTGGTTACCTGTGCGGCTTCTTTTTTTGTCAGTTGTCTGCTCCAGCCCACTCTTTGTGCCGTAGAAGCTCCTGCTCCGCTGTTGTTATATTCTTCGTAGCGTGCTGTTTTCTCATTTGCCGTGTCGCCCCAGTTATGCCATCCGGCAGGCACGATGTGTGCGCCCATCTCGCAGTTCATGAACAGAGTGTGTGCCCACGGGCGCCAGGGACGGCCGAGATACACCTTGTCCACTCCGGCGGCGGCCGTAAGGCGACAGCGGTTGAACACGTAGCCGTAACGTGTGCCTTCGGGAGTTGAGGCAGCGGTGATGTATGAGTTCTGCTTGCTGTGTATCTCGCAGTTCTCAAACCATGCGGTAGAAGGGCCGAAGATAAAGTCGGTGGTGCCTTCGATGTAGCAGTTGTCGAAGTACAGGCGTGTGTCGCCCATGCCTGTGTAGACCGTGTCCTGATTGCCCAGCAGACGGCAACCAGTGAACACGAGGCGGTCGCCCTCGGTGTGAAGAGCCACGGCCTGTCCCAGTCTTGCGGCGTTGTTCTCTATCGTTATGTTCTTGAACTTTATGTCGCAGCCTTCCACTTTCACCGTGTATGTACGGAACGTTCCCATCGGCTGTCCTGTCTCCGTGCGGCGAATGTTGGCATGGTCATCGTATGTTATTATTGTGCCGTCGGCGCTTTGGCCGCAAATCTCGATGTTGGTGAGCCATGACGGTATGATGAGTTTTTCCTTGTACACGCCGTTCTTCACGTATATCACCTTGTGGTAACTCATGAACGCACGGCATACCTCTACGGCTTCGCTGATTGTACGGAACTGTCCGGTACCGTCTCTCGACACGTATATGGTGTCAGGATTGTCGTAAGGGTTGGCTGCTCCGGCGGTCATGACGCATGCCGCGGCAACCAGCAGGGTGGTTAGCAGTTTTTTCATTGTCGGGTGTTTTTAAGATGTTTTGTTTTTATGGATGGGTTATATGATTTGTGTTATTTCTTGCAGACCGTTTATGTTTTTCAGTTTGCTGATGATGTTTTTCACGTCATCACGGTCATGTACGCGCAGTTCTATCGAGCCGTCAAATATTCCTTCGTCGCATGACAGGACTATTTTGTGCATGTTGACATTAAGCTGTTCTGAGATGACCTGGGTGACTTCGTTGAGCATGCCTATGCGGTCGATGCCTTTTATTTCGATAGTGGCATCAAAGAAAAGCTGTTTGTGCATGTCCCATTTTGCGTCGAGTATGCGGTTGCCGTAACTTGATTTCAGCTTTGCTGCCACGGGGCACGAGCGCTTGTGTATCTCTATGCGGTTTTTGTTGTCGATGAAGCCCAGTGCGTCGTCGCCGGGTATCGGGTGACAGCAGTGGGGGAATATGAACTGGTTGATGTTCTCGTCTGTGATGAATACCGGTTTTTTGCGGTTGAATCCTTCTTTTACGATGAAATAATTAGGCTTGTTGTCAGTGGCATTCTTCTTTTTATCTTTTCCCACGAATGGTACGAACTTACGCCAGTTAGTGCCTTTGTTCTTTTTTTTCTTCTTGCCGTTTATCTCGTCAATGTCTTTGTCGCCAAGTATTATAGTCTTGTCGCCGAGCGCCCTGAACAATGTCTCCGGTTTCTGCACTTCATGGAAGTCACACAGTTTGTCGACGATCGACGAGTTTGGCTCGAGCGAGTGTTTCTTAAGAAATTCGGCCAATATCTCTTCGCCTTTCTTCTGGGTCTCCTTGGCGTCTCTTCTTAATATGGCTTGTATTTTGGCTTTTGCTTTTGCTGTTGAGGCAAAGTTTATCCACGACGGCTGTACGTGCTGAGAGTTGGATGTCAGTATTTCAACCTGGTCACCGCTTTGCAGCTTGTGGCTGAGAGGTACCAGCTTGTGGTTTACTTTTGCACCGATGCAATGACTGCCCAAAAACGTGTGTATCTGGAAGGCAAAGTCAAGAGCGGTACATCCTGACGGCATGGTTTTGATTTCGCCCTTCGGAGTGAATACGAATATTTCAGATGCAAACAGGTTGAGTTTGATTGCATCAAGGAAATCCATTGCATCCGGCTGCGGGTCGTCGAGTATTTCTTTTATAGTGCGCAGCCAGTTGTTAAGTTTATCTTCGTCTTCGGTTATCTCTTCACCCTCTTTGTATTTCCAGTGTGCTGCAAAACCTTGTTCTGCAACTTCGTCCATGCGGTCGGAACGTATCTGTACCTCTATCCAGCGACCTTGTTTGCTCATCAGAGTGACATGCAGAGCCTGGTATCCGTTGGCTTTGGGATGGTTTACCCAGTCACGCAGACGGTCGGGATGCGATTTGTATATCTGGCTTATCGCAACATAAATGTTGAAGCATTCGTTGACTTCCTCCTCACGTTTTTTGGGCTTGAAGATGATTCTTACGGCAAGGATGTCATATATCTGGTCGAATGTGACATGCTTGTTCTGCATCTTGTTCCAAATGGAATAAGGGCTTTTTACACGGGCTTTTATTTCATACTCCAGGCCCATTTTGTCGAGGGCTTTGCGTATGGGGGTTGTAAAGTCTGCAAAAATGCTGTCGCGTGAAGACTGCGTGTCGGCCAGTTGTTCTTCTATGGATTTGTATTCTTCCGGATGCTCAAACTTGAAGCTGAGGTTTTCAAGTTCGGTTTTGATTTTATTCAGTCCTAATCTGTTAGCCAGCGGAGCGTATATGTATAGAGTCTCTCCGGCTATTTTGTATTGCTTGTTGGCAGGCTGACTGTCCAGAGTACGCATGTTATGCAGGCGGTCGCATATCTTTATCAGTATTACTCTGATGTCGTCGCTCATGTTCAGAAGCAGTTTCTTGAAGTTCTCTGCCTGAGCCGAAGCCTTTTCGCCGAAGATTCCCCCTGATATTTTTGTCAGTCCGTCGACAATCTGGGCTATCTTGTGTCCGAAAATGTTCTCTATGTCTTCTACCGTATAATCGGTATCTTCAACGACGTCGTGTAATAGTGCGGCGCTTATACTTGTCGAACCCAAGCCCATCTCCGAGCATGCTATCTGGGCTACGGCGATAGGGTGCATGATATATGGCTCGCCCGACAAACGGCGTACGCCTTTATGTGCCTGTTTTGCGAAGTTGAAGGCTTTTGTTATCAAATCAACCTTCTTACGGTGTCTTGATGACAAATAGCTGTCCAGCAGATGCTGAAATGCATCGTTCACCAGTTTTTCTTCGGCCGTTTCTTTCGTGTTGTCAATGTTATTCTGCTCGTCCATAACTGTGTCTTTTTGATATTATATATAAGGTGACGCGGTGTGGGCTGAAGCCTCATCTCACCCTGATTTTCTTTCCGGCACGTATGTTGTTGCCTTTTATGCCATTGAGCTGGCGCAGTTTTTTCACTGTGGTATGGTTTCTTTCTGCTATTTCAGACAGAGTATCGCCTTGTCTGATGGTCACCCTCTTGACTCTTGTGCGTCTCTTTCTGCGTGTCGAGCTTTTTTTCTTGGCCTGACTCTTGCGTGTACTGCTGACGCTTGTCGAGTTGTCCACTTCTACCAGAGAGCGTCTTGTGAAAAGGGTTTCGGTCTTGTATTTGTATATTGAATCTTCGTTGGCTATGAATGTATTTGTAGCTGTTGCGGGCATGCGTATCACCGAAGGTTTGTTGTTGCCGTTCACGATGTCACGGCGGTATTGCGGATTCAGCGTGCGCAGTTCGTCTATATCAATTCCGCATACTTCGGCAATTTGTTTCAGATGCACATCTTTGTTTACTACTATTGTGTCGGTTTTGGCCGGGAGCTGTGTGCGCATAGGGCATATATTGTGTTCGCAATAGTAGTTCATTACATAATTTGCCGCAATGAATGCCGGTACGTATCCCCTTGTCTCGCGTGGCAGGTAGGGGTATATCTTCCAATAGTCGGCCTCGCCTCCGGCCCGGTGAATGGCTTTGTTGATGTTCTCGGGGCCGCAGTTGTAGGCGGCTATGACAAGATTCCAGTCGCCGAATATCTTGTATAGGTCTCGCAGATATTGTGCTGCGGCGAACGATGACTTTATCGGGTCACGCCGTTCGTCGACAAGAGAGTTTATTTCAAGGCCATATTGTTTGCCGGTTGCCACCATGAATTGCCACAGTCCTGCGGCTCCGGCGTGTGACGTGGCCATGGGATTGAGTGCCGACTCGATAACCGGCAGATATTTCAGTTCCAGCGGCAGGCCGTAGCTTTCAAGAGCTTCTTCAAATATGGGAGTATAGAAGTTGGATGCGCCGAGCATGTAGCTGACAGAGTGGCGCAGACGTCCTGTATATCTGTCGATGAACTTCTGCACAATGTCGTTATATGGCATTTCCATAACGTTGGGCAGACGTCCGAGTCTTTCTATGTAGACTTCTTTGGGATAAGTTACGTTTTCGTCACGAAAATTGCAGTCGTTGTCTGGTTGCAGATAAGTTTTTGAGTAA
This sequence comes from uncultured Prevotella sp., assembly GCA_939792625.1. GTDB lineage: Bacteria > Bacteroidota > Bacteroidia > Bacteroidales > Bacteroidaceae > Prevotella. Next base: position 33,202 of record CALNFG010000001.1, on the reverse strand, counting down.
TACAGGTTCAGGAGGCTGTCCACTTCAAAGTTCATTGCTTCCGGTACGTCTATGGCTTCTTCTTTGCCGTCATTGTCTGTCACAATGATTTCTTCTTCGTTCTGTGCCTGCATCACGCAGCTTCCGCCGAAAATCATTGCGGTAATGGCGATAAATAGTTTTTTCTTCATAATTAAAATATAGTATGTCTGGTGCGATATTTTTTTTGTTTTGTCAGAAATTTAATGAGCAATGTATTCCCACTGATGATGACTTCAGGGGATTGAGCGAGGAGCCGTTGTTGATAATCGACGGCTGTACTTTCATGCTCAGGTCTTTTGATATGTCAAACTCTGAGAGTGAAGCGTCAACGTATGCGTCAATTACAGACAAGGCATAAACACCTATCAGGCAGAATATGCTCAAGTCTCGGTATCTGCGGTAATAGTCTTTCCGCCTTCTGAACAAGTCCTGATAACGTTCGGTGTTTTCAGGTGTTATGGTGGCTCCCAGGTGCAAGAACTGATTATAACTGTCTGTGTTAGGATCATTGTCCATAATGTCCATGTAGGCTTGTGAATAGTCGTGCAGCATCTGATTGTTCCATCTGATGGCGTAGAGACAACCAACGATACCTCCGTAGACTATCGGCAGTTTCCAGTATTTGCGGTTGTATATCTGTCCGGCTCCGGGTATTACGATGGCGAGCCACATAGCGCGTTTCGCATTCGGTCTCCATGTCGACCAGTCGCGTTTTTCTTTTGTTTTTTTTGCCAGCGAGTCTTTCATTACCGGATTATTGAGATTTGCCGAATCAACGGCGGCGGTGATTGCCTTTACCGAATCGCTGACGTTGTATGTGCTGACTGTCATCAAAGAATCTTCGGCAGTGGCCAATGAGTCATTTGCGACGGTCAAAGAATCATCGGCCGTGCTGTATGGCCATGCCGGGACATCTGTTCCGCGGCATGGCAGGGAAACGGCTAAGACTATGCAAACGACCAATGTCCTTGCCAGCATGGATATGAAAAGTATGTATCTTTTATCCACAACCTTATTGCTGGTCTTTCAGTTTGTCAAACATGCTGATTATCTGCTCCAGTTCCTTTTCGTTGGAAAAAGGAATGCTTATCTTGCCTTTGCCGTTTGCCGACACTGACATCTGCACGGGAGTGCTGAAGAAGTCGGACAGGCGCTGCCTCATCGTTGTAAATTCTTCCGGCAGCTGTTGTTTTGAGGCTATCTTCTTTTTTCCGCTTACGATGTCCTCGCCATTCTTCAGCTTCTGTACCATTTCTTCGACTTTGCGAACAGAATAGCCGTTTTTCTGTATTTCTTTAAACAGTTTTACTTGTAGTGACGGGCTGTCTATCGCCAGCAGGGCACGTGCGTGCCCCATGTCAATTTCTTTGTTCTGCAATGCCATCTGCACCTGTGCCGGCAACTTCAGCAGGCGCAGGTAGTTGGCTATCGCCGTGCGGCTTTTGCCGACGCGGTCGGCCACCTTTTCCTGGGTCATGCCGGTGCTTGACAGCAGGTGTTCATAGGCCAGTGCTATTTCTATGGCGTTGAGGTCTTCGCGCTGTATGTTTTCGACGAGTGCCATCTCCATGATGTTCTCGTCATTGATGGTGCGGATGTATGCAGGTATGGCCCTTAGCCCGGCCATCTGTGATGCCCGCCAGCGGCGTTCGCCTGCAATTATCTGAAATCTGTTGACTTCTATCTGGCGCAGCGTTATGGGCTGTATTATGCCTATTTCGCGTATGCTGTTGGCCAGTTCCTGCAGTGCCGTGGGGTCAAACTCTCTTCGCGGCTGGTTGGGGTTGGCCTCTATCTGTTCCAGAGGTATTTCGTTTATTGTCGAGCTTCCCTGCGGGCGTACGTCATCGGTGGATATAAGTGCATCGAGTCCTCGTCCCAGAGCGTTGCCGTATCTTTTTTTTACTGCCATTCTGTTTATGTGGTTATGAGGTTTTGCTGTTATTCGGTTTTACGGCTGTTGGCCTTTCATGGCTCATGACTGCCGTCGCGAATTTGATTCCGGTTACATTTGATAACTGTAAATCTTCTGGCCGTATAACCGTATGGCTTCAACATGCCATACAACATTAAATGCAACCTCAGTTTTTGTTTATTATTTCTTTTGCCAGTGCCAGGTGGTTCTTGCTGCCGGTAGAGTCTGCGTCATAGAGAATCACGGGCAGTCCGTGGCTGGGTGATTCGCTCAGTTTTACGTTACGCTGTATCACGGTCTTGAACACAAGTTCCTGAAAATGGCGTTTCACTTCATCGTATATCTGGTTGGCAAGCTTCAGACGGCTATCATACATTGTGAGCAGAAAGCCTTCTATCTCGAGTTTCGGGTTTAGCTTGCTTTTTATTATCTTGATGGTGTTCAGCAGTTTGCTGATGCCTTCGAGGGCGAAATATTCACATTGTACTGGTATTATTACCGAATTGGCCGCGGTCAGGGCGTTGACTGTTATCAGGCCCAATGACGGCGAACAGTCTATCAGTATGAAGTCGTAGTCGTTTTTGATGGGAGCAAGCAGTTTTTTTATCACCTGCTCTCTGTGTTCGATGTTAAGCATCTCTATCTCTGCTCCTACGAGGTCGATATGGCTCGGTATTATGTCCAGTCCGTCAATGTCGGTCGTATAGACAGCGTCGCGCACGTCGGCGTTGTCAATAATGCATTCATATAAAGTACAGTCAATGTCTTTCGTGTTGACGCCAAGGCCGCTCGAGGCGTTGGCCTGCGGGTCGGCATCGATTACCAGAACCTTTTTTTCTAATGTGGCGAGCGATGCTGCCAGATTGATGGTGGTGGTGGTTTTGCCAACACCTCCTTTTTGGTTTGCTAATGCGATAATTTTTCCCATTTCTTTGATAATTGACAAGTTGACAAGTGACAGGCAGACAATAAGATTCCTACACTTCCACTTATCGTTCTCTGTTTATAGCTTGCCTGTCTGTTGCTGCAACGCTAAAATTATTTTGCAAAAATACATATTTTATGTGAGAAATAGCGGGATTAAACCTTTTTTCGTACTTTTGTAGGCGAAAGAAAATTATTTTTAATGAAAATGATGAAACCGTTAATACTTATTTCAAACGACGACGGCTATCATGCCAAAGGTATCAATTCGCTGATTGACATGGTTTCTGATTTCGGTGATATCCTTGTATGTGCGCCTGAGTCGGCGCGTTCCGGTTATTCCACTGCTTTTTCGGCTGTCACTCCGCTCCGCCTTAAATTGCGCCGACAGCGTGAAGGCATGGAGATGTGGTCGTGCAACGGTACTCCCGTTGACTGTGTAAAGCTGGCTTTAAGCGAGCTTTGCCCGAGACGTCCCGATATCGTGATTGGAGGCATCAATCATGGTGACAATGCTTCGGTCAATTCTCATTATTCAGGTACGATGGGGGTTACACGCGAAGGCTGCATGAAATATATTCCTTCGGTGGCTTTCTCGTTATGCGACCATGCCGATGACGCCGACTTTGAGCCTCTGCGCAAGTATGTCAGGAGCATCACGGCCGGTGTCCTGCGCGACGGTTTGCCAAAGGGCGTGTGTCTGAACGTGAATTTCCCGTTGGCGGCTGAGTTCAATGGCGTAAAAGTATGCCGCATGGCTAAGGGCACATGGGGCAATGAAGTGGTGCGGGCACGTCATCCGCGCGGTTATGACTATTATTGGTTGGTGGGAGAATACACCAACGACGAGCCTGATGCCGAAGATACCGACAACTGGGCTTTGCGCCACGGCTATGTGGCTGTGACGCCGACCACGATAGATGTCACGGCGTATGATTTAATTCATAATTCACAATCCGTAATTCATAATTGGGTCGGTGACAATTCATAATTCACAATTGGGTGGTGTCAATTCACAGTTTATGATAGGCCGGAGCATAATGATGGATGTATGAATACAAGAGAAAGCACCCTGCCCAATTATGAATTGTGAATTATGAATTATAAACATGAATTGTAAATTATGAATTATTACATTATAGCAGGCGAGGCAAGCGGTGACCTGCATGCCTCGCGCCTTATGCGTTCGCTGAAACATATTGATGCAGAGGCTGATTTCCGTTTTTTCGGCGGCGACCTTATGTCGGCCGTCGGTGGGGTGAGGGTCAGGCATTACCGTGAACTTGCATATATGGGGTTTGTGCCGGTGATGCTTCATCTTCGCACCATCTTCAGGAACATGGCCTTGTGCAAGCGTGACATTGTTGCGTGGCGTCCCGATGTGGTGATACTTGTCGACTATCCGGGCTTTAATCTCGGTATAGCCAAGTTCTTGCGTGCCAACACGTCAATACCCGTGTTTTATTACATATCGCCGAAGATATGGGCTTGGAAAGAGTACAGGATAAAGAACATTCGGCGTGACGTAAGCGCGATGTTCTCAATTCTGCCGTTTGAGGTGCCTTTTTATGAGGAAAAGCACCATTATCCTGTACATTATGTGGGCAATCCCACTGCCGATGAGGTGAGCGAGTTTCTTGCAGGTTACTGCGAGACGGCCGAGAGCTTCTGTCGGGACAACAGTCTGTCCGTAGGGCGCAAGATAATAGCACTGCTTGCCGGCAGCCGCCGCCAGGAGATAAAAGACAATCTGCCTGCAATGCTGAAGGCCGCATCGCGTTACGCCGGTGAGTATCAGCTTGTTGTAGCCGGAGCCCCGTCGATTCCTCAGGAGTATTATTCTCGTTTTACGGAGGGATACGACGTGCGGATAGTCTTTGACAAAACTTATCCGCTGCTGGCACATTCGTGTGCGGCTCTTGTCACCAGCGGTACGGCCACTCTTGAGACGGCACTGTTTAATGTGCCTCAGGTTGTATGTTATGAAACACCTGTTTCCAAATTGATTTCGTTTCTGCGCAGACATCTGCTGAAAGTGAAATACATTTCTCTTGTCAATCTCATTGCCGGGCATGAGGTTGTGAAAGAACTTGTTGCCGATACGTTTACCGTTGAAAACATAGCACATGAGTTGGGCTGCATCCTGCCCGGAGGGTCTTCGCGCCGTGTCATGCTCGACGGTTATGCCGAAGTGTGGCGGCGGCTCGGCAAGAAGAATGCTCCCGATAATGCGGCCGAAACAATGGTACGCCTGCTGAGGAAGGAATGTGAGCATTGACGTTTTTTCATTGTGATGCAAGAGGTCATGTTTTAGCCTCCAAAAGCTTACCTTTCGGTCGGTAAAAGGTAAGCTTTTGGAGGCTAAAACATGACCTCTTGCTAAGTGTTTGATAATCAGGTGCAAAACGGCCCGGCTTTTATTGCAGGCATCCTGCTTGCCGGCAAACCCGTCTGCATTTATTTTTTGCTGTGCCGTTTAGCTGTATATTGTAGCCACAATCTTTCTTGCTCCGCCGTGGTTGCGGAACTCGCATAGATATATGCCCTGCCACGTGCCGAGGTTGAGCCGGCCGTCGGTTATCGGTATGGTGAGGCTGACTCCGAAAAGCGAGCTTTTTGCGTGTGCCGGCATGTCATCAGAGCCTTCGAGGGTGTGGTCGTAATAAGGCTCGTTCTCTTTTACCATGCGGTTTAATATCTTTTCCATGTCGCTGCGCACGTCAGGGTCGGCATTTTCGTTGATAGTCAGTGCGCAGGACGTATGTTGCACAAACAGGTTCAGCATGCCGGTCTGCGGCAACGGCCCGGGCAGGTGTTCTGTTATTTCGTGCGTAATCAGATGGCATCCCCGCCGTCTTTCCGTCAGGCGGAATGTTGTTTGCTGTATCATCTTTATGCGTTTTTATGTTTTTTCAGTGTCGCCGCTCAGTTCTTGTTTCAGAACAAAGTGAGCGAATACAGATACACCACGGCAGCGGGCATGGCCATGAGTGAAGAGTCGAAGCGGTCGAGCATGCCTCCGTGACCTGGCAGTATGTTTCCGCTGTCCTTGATTCCGAGCGTACGCTTGAACAGTGATTCGACAAGGTCGCCCCATGTGCCGAACACCACAACCACGAGTCCCAGTCCGATCCATTGTATCACGGACAGCCCGGTTTGCGTGTCAAGACCGCTTTCATAGCTCCCTATGCCGTAGGCCACGGCCATTACTATTACGGCTCCGCCTATTGAGCCTTCCCAGCTCTTTCCCGGCGATATGCGCGGAAACAGTTTGTGTCTGCCCAGAAGTGAGCCGGTGCAGTAGGCACCGGTGTCATTTGCCCAGAGAAAGATGAACACGCAGAGTGGAATCAGGTGATTGAACGTTATGTTGCCGTCGGGTGTGGCATTGAAGGCCAGCACGTTGATTGTTGAGAATGGCAGGGCGATATACATCTGTCCGAGCATGGTGTACGCCCAGTCGTTAATTGCATTTTCGGTTTTGGCATAAAGTTCGCTGATAAACAGATAAATCAGCGTAAGCAGATAAGGTATGAACACGGCGCCGCTTGGTACAATGCCGCTGCAGAATCCACCGACGGCAAGGAAGAAGTAAACGCCAGCGATGGTGCTGATGAAGCGGTTTACCTGTACGCCTTTCACATTGTTCACAAGTCCGCAATATTCCCAGATTGTAAGTCCGGTTACGAGGGCGAAAAGAAATTCCATTGCCACCGGTTTCATGAAACATACCACAATGGCAGCCACAAAGAAAATGCCGGTAATGCTTCTTACTATAAGGTTTTTCATAATTGTTTGTGTTTTTTGCAAATAAGTTAAAGAGGTCACAGTTGTTAAAGACTCTTGTATATGAGATGCAAAGTGTCGGTCTTTAACTTCTGTAACCTCTTTCGGGATGTATTAATTCTTTTCTTCCGTATTTTCATCGCTGGTGCTTACATCCGCCTTGTCGCCTTCATCAGCGACAAGACTTGCCGGCTCGTCGGTTTTATCTTTGTCTTTTGCGTTGTCGCCGTTTTCGCTTTCCATGATTTCTTCCGAGCGGCTTACCCACGGACGTTTGCCGAATATTTTTTCAACGTCTTCTGCAAAGATGACTTCGCGTTCGAGCAGTAGGTTGGCCAGCTTGTTGTGTCCTTCCTTGTGTTCGAGCAGCAGATTCTTGGCCCGTTCATACTGTTCGTTTATCATCTTCAGAACTTCGTCGTCCATTATCTTGGCCGTTGTTTCCGAATACGGTTTCTGGAAGTTATACTCATTGTTGTTGTAATAGCAGATGTTGGGCAGCTTCTCGCTCATTCCTGCGTATGCTATCATGCCGTAAGCGCTCTTTGTCACCCGTTCGAGGTCGTTCATTGCGCCTGTCGATATATGGCCTGTGAACAGCTCCTCGGCAGCGCGTCCGCCGAGCGTGGCGCACATTTCGTCGAGCATTTCTTCTTTCGTCGTTATCTGCCGCTCTTCGGGCATGTACCATGCGGCACCCAGTGCGCGGCCTCGCGGCACGATTGACACCTTTACCAGCGGGTTGGCATGCTCCAGGAACCATGATATTGTAGCGTGTCCTGCCTCGTGCAGAGCTATCGTGCGGCGTTCGCCTTCGGTCATGACCTTAGTCTTTTTCTCCAGTCCGCCTATGATTCGGTCAACGGCGTCAAGAAAATCTTGCCTTCCTACGTGCGTCTTGTCATGGCGTGCGGCTATGAGGGCCGCTTCGTTGCACACGTTGGCAATATCTGCTCCTGAGAATCCCGGGGTCTGACGTGCCAGAAGGTCAACGTCCACGGTTTCGTCAATCTTCACCGGTTTCAGGTGAACTTCAAATATCTCCTTGCGCTCGTTAAGGTCGGGCAGGTCGACATTTATCTGCCGGTCAAAACGTCCGGCGCGTAGCAGAGCCGAGTCCAGCATGTCGGCACGGTTGGTGGCGGCCAGTATTATGACGCCGCTGTTTGTGCCGAAGCCGTCCATTTCCGTCAGCAGTGCGTTGAGCGTGTTCTCGCGTTCGTCGTTGCCGCCCATGGCCGGATTTTTGCTGCGGGCGCGGCCTACGGCGTCAATCTCGTCGATAAATATTATGCACGGCGACTTCTCTTTTGCCTGGCGGAACAGGTCGCGCACGCGGCTTGCGCCCACACCGACGAACATCTCGACAAAGTCTGAGCCGCTCATGGAGAAGAACGGTACGCCTGCTTCACCGGCAACGGCTTTTGCCAGCAGAGTCTTACCTGTACCCGGAGGACCAACAAGAAGCGCTCCTTTCGGAATCTTTCCACCCAAATCTGTGTATTTCTTGGGGTTTTTCAGAAACTCGACAATTTCTTCCACCTCTTGTTTTGCTCCTGCCTGTCCGGCCACGTCTTTAAAGGTGATGTTTATGTCGGCCCCCTTTCTCATACATTTTGGCTTTGCTCTTGCCGACGTTGAACACGCCGCCGGCTCCGCCTCCGCCTCCTCCACTCATGCGCCGCATCAGGTACATCCAAAGGAAGAACAGCAGCAATATGGGACCGAATGAGAGCAGAATGTTGAAGAGGTCGTTGCCCCGCTTGTTCTCGTAGTTAAGTTCTCCTTTGAACTTTCCTGCTTTTTTCTCGGCTTCCACAAAGGTTTCCACCTTGTCTACGCTGCCGAATTCGGTTGTGACAAACGGATTCTTGCCTGTGTTGTTGGCGCCCTGCTTGAATACGTCGCGTATGTTCTTGGGGTTGACATACATCTTCAGGGTGCTTTCGTCCTTGTTTATCACAATTTCCGAAGCATACCCCTTATTGACGAAAGTCTTAAATTCATCGTAAGAAACCTTCTTGCTGGCACTGCCCACGGAGTCGCCTCCGAGCAGGTACATTCCGATAAGGCCGAACAGCACAAGCATGTAAATCCAGTTCATGCTGAATTTAGGCTTCTTCGTGTTTTTATCTTGTTCCATGTTCTCCGTTGTTGTTTTGTTGTAAAAAAGTTACAACCTTATATTATATATTGTTTCCCGTTCAGGTTGTGCCTGTTGTCAGTCGATGTCCGGCAGCCTTGTCAGCTTGGCGTCTTCCCACAGATTTTCGAGATTGTAATAGGCCCTTGTCTCAGGCAGGAATATGTGTACCATGACGTCGGTATAGTCCATTGCCACCCACTGTGCGTTGGTCAGTCCGACTACATGCACGGGTTTTTCTCCGGCACCTGTGCGTGCTGTTTCTTCAACAGAATCAGTTATGGCCTCTACCTGCGACGGAGAATTGCCCTGACAAATGATAAAATAATGGCAAATGGAGCCTTCTATGCCGCTCAAGTCAGCGATGGTAATGTTTGAGCCCTTTTTTTCTTGGATACCTTTTGTTATTGTCTCAACTAATTTTTTTACTTGTTCCATTAAGAAAATAAAGTGTTGTTAATGTCAAAATATTGGCTTGCATGACAGTGATGCTGCGTTGCATCCGCATCACACATTTTATGCCTTTCTTCTTTGCAAAGGTACATTGATTTATCGTAAAACCATGATAAAACCATATTATTTTGAGATTTTTTAGAAAAAAGTTGGGAAAAATGTTGCAAGTAAAAAAAAAATGCGTACCTTTGCACTCGCAAAACAGCAATAACATGCTGAGAAAACATTGGGATATGGTGTAATGGTAACACTACAGATTCTGGTCCTGTCATTCCTGGTTCGAATCCGGGTATCCCAACAAAGAACACAAGGCGTCAGTCAATCTGACGCCTTTTTATTTTTATATCCTTTCTTCATGCTGTTTCGTTCGTGCTGTTGTGGTGGCTGTTTACGTGGCGTTCTGTCGGCGGCGGACGGCTTTCTTTCTGTCTTTTATTATCCCTTCCATGTTCTCTTCTGCCCATTTTATCAGGGCGTTGATGAGCGGTTGCAGTGATTTGGCCCGTTCGGTCAGTGCGTATTCCACGCGCGGCGGAACTTCGGGGTACACCGTCCGCGTCACGTATCCGTCTTCTTCGAGCGTGCGCAGCGTGACGGTAAGCATCTTTTGCGATATGTCCGGTATTTCGCGCTGCAGTTCCTTAAATCTTGTTGTCGGCTTGTTGGTCTTGTCGAGCGTGTAGATTACCAGCAGCGACCATTTGTCGCTTATGCGTGCCAGTATGTTCCTGATCGGGCATTGGGGGAACAGCCCGTTTTCTATTGTTTTTCTTTCCATGATACATGCAGTTTTATATCGGTTTACAAAAGTAAGCAAATTTCATTAAAGCAGCAAAAAACTTTTTTTAAAAAAGTTTGATTTGTAAGTTATTTATACACAGCAATAGTAACCGAAACGTAACTATCTGATGCTCAGGTACCTACTTGCGCGGTAGGAAAAGTATTGCTAATTTTGCGGTGTGAAAGAGATGAATGAACTTTTATATATAGGAACTGTTTAATGATTAAAATCGTATGAATATGAAAAAGAATGTATTATTTATTTTGTTTAATCTGTTTACAATTATGGTTATGGCACAGACGAAAGGACGTTTTGAGGTACACGACCTCGGCAGCTTCAAGCTGCATGTGTATTACACCAACGATGCGTTGGGCGATGCGAGTTACATCATAGAGGGCAGAGACGCCCTCGTTACTATGGAGCAGCCGTTGTTTAAAGACAATGTGGCCGAATTTGACGAGTATCTTTCAAAGTTGGGCAAGCCCGTGGAGAAGCGTATCACCGACTATCACGTTGGCGGAACAGGCAGCCACGACATCGTTATGGCCGAGGGCATGCCAGCATTTACCAAAGGCGAGGTGTACGGCGGCATGATGCAGGGTTTCGGCAAGATGTTCGGCGACGCTTTGACCGATATGCCTACGGGAAATGTTTCCGAGGTGGCGTTCGGCTCCACACAGACGTGGGCGGGCGTGCCGTTTGAGTTCCGCCACGGTGCCGCGTCAGATTTTCCCGGCGCCAGCATTCTTATTGGCGATAAGGTGTATTACACCCACTGGACTCCTGCCGCCTCGCACGTAAGTAATCTGCAGATATCATCCCGCGCCGCAATCGATGCCGAGATAGCCGAGGCCGAGAAGTCAGTCGGCACAGGGGCCGTGCTTTTTATCGGCGGCCACGGCGGAGCGGCAGGGCGTGATGCCGTTGAGTTTAAGATCGCTTATCTGAAAAAGATGAAAGAGCTGCTTAACGCCAATGCCACGGCACAGGCGTTTGTCGCCGCCATGAAGCAGGCATATCCCGGTCTGCCCGGTGAGGCGGGACTTGACAATCTTGCCGCAGCATTGTACAAATGATTCTTCAAGACGTTTTCAGGCTGCACCGGAAGAGCGGTGCAGCCTGAGTTTTACGTCATCCTGTCTGTGTGCGTTCTCATGGGGCAATACATGGAATGGCCTGTCAGGACTTTGATTTTTGATATTCCCGTGCGGCTTTTCTGCGTGTGTGTAACTGCCTGATAATCAGGCGTGCCGCAATACCTTGTCTTTAAGCCGCCGAAAGACCGTGTTTTGGCGGCTTAAAGGTTACCTTTTGGCTGCTGAAACCTTAGCTTTTGCACACCTTTTTGCCTGACTTTGATTTTTGATACGTTGCGGATGTCTTCCCGCAGGCTTGTCAGGCAGATTTGCGCTGCAGGTCCGGGCCGTCATCTTGCTTCATATTCCCGTCTGTATTCACCCGGAGTACGTCCGGTGATTTTTTTGAACACGCGGTTGAAATGCTGCGAGTACTGAAAGCCAAGCTCGTCGGCTATCTGGTTTACTGTCATCTCTGTGTCTGCCAGCATGTCTTTTGCCGTGTCTATGATTTTGTTTTGGATGTATTCCTGAGGACTTTTTCCGGTTTCTTTTTTCACAAGGTCGCCGAAGTAATTGGGCGAGAGACACACCTTGTCGGCAAAATATCTGACCGTGGGCAGTCCGTCGGTGTGCGAGTGGCCGCCGGGGTAATAGCCGTCGAGCAGGGTCTCAAATCTGGTCAGCACGTCCTTGTTGGATTTCTCGCGGGTGGTGAACTGGCGGTTGTAGAAGCGCATGCAGTAGTCCAGCAGCAGCTGTATGTTTCTTGCGATGAGCCGTTTGCTCAGTTTGTCTATCGGGTGTTCAAGCTCCATTCTGGTTTTGGCCAGACAGTCGAGAATGATTCTCTTTTCTTCGTCCGAAAGGTGCAGCGCCTCCGTGGAGTTATACGAGAAGAAGGAGTAAGTCTTGATTTCCTGTCCGAGCGAAGTACCCTTAATAAGGTCGGGGTGAAACACTATGCCGCGTGCCGTCGGCTTTATGCCCCCGAGCATCTCCGTTTCGGCCACCTGTCCCGGTGCGAAGCTGATAATCGTTCCCTCACGGTAATCGTAGGTTTGCCGTCCGTAGCGTATGTCGCCGCACTTTGTGTCTTTCAGGAAGAGTGCGTATATGCCGTAGTTTATCGTGAAGCGGACGGGGAATCTTGTTGCTTCAGACAGGTCGATGACGTTGACCAGCGGATGAAGTGTCTCTAACCCGAACAGCCTGTTGTAGTCGTCGACCGTGTTCATTATTATCATATCTTCGGTCATGTCTTTGTTTTTTGCAGTTAAATACGTGGCAAAAATAAGTATTTTCATGACAAGTTGTATCCGTGTGGCGGCACAATCAGTAAATGAGTTAAAAATGTCAGTAAATATGTTATAAGTCTTAGGCGGCAAAGAGATTACTTTTGCAGAAAAAACAAAAACCGTGAAAGATAACGTTAAGATAAACCGCAGGAACTTCATCAAGAGTTCCGTGCTTACCGGAGGGGCGCTGCTCGCTCATGCGGCAATGCCCGTCAGTGCCGCCGGAGTGTTGTCGATACAGGATAAAGACGAAGGCAAAGCCGCCGCAGGCGACGCCCTGCTGCGTGGCGTGTGCGACATTCATCTGCACTGCCGGCCGGATTCGCGGGAGCGGTCGGTCGACGAATACGGTTTCATGAAAGACGCCGTGCGTGCCGGTTACCGTGGCGTTATGTTCAAGTCGAACGACTTCAGCTGTCACGACCGCGCCTACATCGTGAGGCAGGCTTTGCCCGACGCACCGTGTTTCGGCAGTTTCTGCATGAACAGAGTGCATGGCGACAGGGTAAATGCCTTTGCCGCACAGAAGGCGGTTGAGACGAGCGGCGGGCTGTGCCGCTGCATCTGGATGCCCACGCTTGATGCCGTTTACCAGTATCGGTACGAGAAGCGCAGGGAGCAGGGCATACCCGTGACCGATGACAACGGGCGAGTGCTGCCCGAAGTGGTAAAGGTGATGGAGATATGTGCCGGTGCCGACATCATCTTTGCCACGGGACATTCGTCGCCGGAAGAGAGCATAGCCCTTGTGCGCAAGGCCCGCGAGGTGGGCGTGAAGAGGGTTGTCGTTACTCACGCCAACTCTTTTATCTGGACAATGACAGCCGACCAGATAAAGCTCTGCATGGATCAGGGTGCCTACATAGAGTACTGCTACCTGCCATGTCTTTGGGGCGAAGGCTCGAAGATGCCGCAATACGAGCGGCAGAGCATGGCCGACTTTGCCGCATTTGCCCGCATAGACCCGTCGCGCAGCTTTATATCCACTGATTTGGGACAGGCCGTCATGCCGCACCCCGTGGAGGGCATGCGTGACTGCATACTGAAACTTCAGGCTGAAGGCATGCCGCAGGGCGACATCGACCTGCTGGTACGACGCAATCCGGCATGGCTCATAGGACTTGACAAATAAAGGAGGAATGACAATGGACAGACGAGATTTCATAAAGAGCGGCGTGCTTGCCGCCGCCATCGGCGCCCTTAACGGACCCGGGGCCATGGCCCGCGAAGCCGGGAAACGGGCGGAAACGGACATGAAGACGAAAGACATACTCAACTATAACCCCGCCATGCAGTATCGCCCTATGGGACGCACGGGCGTCAGCGTGTCGGCTCTTGGTTTCGGCATGCTGCGTCTGCCGATGAAAAACGGTCACGTGGACTTCGACCAGACCACGCCCATGGTGCGCCGCGCCATAGAGGGTGGCGTCAATTACATTGACACGGGGCGTGTATATCTCGGCGGTGAAAGTGAGCAGGCCGTGGGCAAGGCCCTTGCCGGAGGCTGGCGCGACAGGGTGTATGTTACGTCAAAGATGCCGTGGTGGGAGATGCAGTCGGCCGGCGACTTTGAGAAGTTTTTCGACCAATCGCGCCGCACCATCGGCACCGACGTGATAGACTTTTACCACATCCACATGATTATGCACCGCGCGTGGAAAGACTACGTGCTGCCGTACAAGCTCATCGAGAAGATGGAGAAGCTGAAGGCGCAGGGCAAAATCCGCTTCATGGGCTTTTCGTTCCACGACAGTCTGCAGCTGTTCAAGAAGGTGGTGGAATATACGCCGGCATGGGACTTCTGCCTCATCCAGCACAACTATCTCGACTACGAGTATGAGGCAGGCGTGCTGGGACCGAAGTATGCCGCGGCCAACGGCATGGGACTGGCCGTGATGAAGCCCGTGCGCACCGGTATTCTTGCCAATCTGCCTGCGGTGATGAAAGAGGCACTTGCATCGACGGGCATACGTAAGCCCGACGCAGAGTGGGCTCTCGACTATCTTTGGGACATGCCGGAAGTGAGCGTTGCTGTAAGCGGCATGGGCAGCATGGCCGACGTAGAGGCCAACCTGAAGTATGCGGCAAAGGCCCGTCCCGACATGCTCACGCCGGCCGAACGTGAGGCTCTCGGGGCTGCCATCAGTGCATACCGTCACGCGCCGGGCCACATCGACTGCACGGGTTGCTACCAGTGCATACCTTGTCCGCAAAACGTGGCCATAGGTTACATTTTTGCTTACGTGTACAATAATTATCTTCTGCACCGTAACATTGACCGTGCCATGGCCGACTATACGGTGTCGATGTCGCCTGTGCAGCGCGGCGACCCCGCATCTTCGTGCATAGGCTGCGGCGAGTGTCTGGCAAAATGTCCGCAGCATCTGGACATACCGGACTTGTTGGCAAAGGTAAAGGAGACTATGGGAAAATAATCTGTAAATAGGTTACAATCGTCAGTAAATGCGTTATAGATTTTCGGGCGTAAATACATTATCTTTGCAACCGTGAAACACGGTATGTGAGAAATACTGTCACATGGAATGAGTGCTTGAAGAATTAATGTGTATGAAATATGAAAGCAGTCAGATTCATCCCGCTGTTGGCTCTGTTGTTAATGACGATGCCGATGACCGGACAATCAAAAAGGAGTAATAAGAGTATGGAAACAAATTCAATCAAACTGACAATCAGGGGCGGAGAGACATTCACCGCCACGCTGGTGGACAATTCTTCCACCCGTGCCCTGAAAGAACAGCTCGCCAAAGGCGACATCACAGTGGAAATGGAAGACTATGCCGACATGGAGAAAGTAGGCTCGCTCGGCATAAGCCTGCCCCGCAACGACCGCCGGACAACCACCGGACCGGGCGACCTCATACTGTATCAGGGGCATAACCTCGTAATATATTACGACACCAACTCATGGAACTTCACCCGTCTTGGTAAAATAGACAATGTTGACGGCGCGCAGTTGAAGTCGGCATTGGGCGAGGGCGGTGTGACGGTGACGCTGTCGCTTGACAGGTAAGTTCACAGTACAGCAAGTGTTGCTGACGAAAAACAGACAAAAATACAATGACGATGAACAAAAGAAAATTGGGAAGACAGGGGCTGACCGTAAGTGAGGTGGGGCTTGGCTGCATGGGCTTTACCCAAAGCTATCCGCCCTATCCCGACCGTCGGGAGGCCATAGCCACTCTGCGCGAGGCCGTGGATGCGGGCGTTGACTTCTTTGACACGGCCGAGGTGTACAGCGCTTTCAAGAATGAGGAATTGGTGGGAGAGGCCCTTGAGCCGGTGCGCGACAAGGTGGTGATAGCCACAAAGTTCGGCTATGACCTTGTTGACATGCCCGACCTTGACACGGCGGCACGCCCCGTGAGGCTGTCGAGCAAGCCCGCCACGATACGCAAGGCCGTTGAAGGCTCGCTGCGCAGACTGCGCACCGACCACATAGACCTGTATTACCAGCATCGTGTTGACCCCGACACGCCGATAGAAGAAGTGGCCGACACGGTGGCGTCGCTCATCAGAGAGGGCAAGGTGCTGTACTGGGGACTGTCCGAGGCGGCTCCCGCCACGGTGCGCCGGGCTCACGCCGTGTGTCCGCTCACTGCCGTGCAGAGCGAGTATTCGTTGTGGTACAGGCAGCCGGAACAGAAACTGCTGTCCACGCTCGAAGAGCTTGGCATAGGCTTCGTGCCGTTCAGTCCGTTAGGCAAGGCCATGCTCACGGGGCGCTTCAACCGCGACACACGTTTTGACAAGACTGATTTCCGTTCGGCCATACCTCGTTTCAGTCATGAGAACATGCAGCACAACGTGGCCATTGTGGAGTATGTGGAACAGCTCGCACGGCAAAAGGAGACATCTCCGGCACGTATAGCCATAGGCTGGTTGCTGGCACAGAAACCGTGGATAGTGCCCATACCCGGCACGAAACGCATAGAGCGCATACGCGAGAACATCGGAGGAGCCGACGTGCATTTCACCGAAGAGGAGATGGCCGACATCCGCCGGCACTTGGATGGCATGGAGATCATCGGGGCGCGTTACCCCGAAGACCAGGAAGCTCTGACCAATAAGTGAGACAGATGAAACGTATATTTGCCGTGTTATTGTTGTTGCAGGCAGTTCTGGCCTCCGTCGGTCAGCAGGCGGTGGATGTGCATACGCATATCATAACGCCTGAATACATGCAGATGTTGCAACGTCACGGAGCCGGGCTGGAAGAGACGTTCCCGCTGCCGCGCTGGGATGCCGGGCGGCACGTGGCCTTTATGGACAGCACGGGGATAGGCTGCAGCGTGCTTACCATGCCGGCTCCTCAGCCGTATTATGGTGACGGCGGCGAGAGTGCTGCCTGCATACGCGGGGTGAACGAAGCCGCTGCTGCGGCGAAAGCATCATATCCCGGACGGTTCAGGTTTTGTGCCGCGCTGCCCCTGCCCGATGTCGGCGCTGCCATACGCGAGGCGGTTTATGCCCTCGACACGCTGCATGCCGACGGCGTAAAGCTGGCCACCAACAGCCGCGGACAGTATCTTGGCGACGAGGCTCTCGACACGCTTATGCAAGTGCTGAACGAAAGGCATGCCGTGGTTATAATCCATCCGCACCGCCCCACGCCTTATCCTGAGGGCATCATACGGACCACGCCGCTTGCCATGTATGAATATCCGGCAGAGACGACACGTGCCGTTGTCAACATGCTGGCGCGCAACGTGCCGGTGCGTTACCCAGACATCAAGTTCGTCGTGCCTCATTGCGGCTCGTTCATACCTCTCGCCGTTGTACGCATGAAGTCGATTCTGCCGGCAATGGTCAGCGGCGGATACATGCAGCAGATAGACTGGAATGATAACCTGTCACGCCTTTACTACGACCTTGCGGGCAGTCCCACGGCCGGAGTAATACGCGCACTGCTCACCGTGACCTCACCCGACCATGTTATGTACGGCTCAGACTATCCGTATCTTCCTGACAACGTGCTGCGCGGCAACATGGAGAGGCTGAAAGAAACGTTGGCCGGCGACAGCGAGCTTTCGCAGTATTCGGACATGTTTCTGTGGAAGAACGCCACGGAACTGTTCAACATAAAATCAGAAATCCATTAAACAAACTAATGACATGAAAAAGAACATAGGACCTATGCTGGCACTGTATCCCACACCGGCAGTGGTGGTGGGAGCTGAAGTTGACGGAAAAGCAAACTGGCTGCTCGTAGCCCATGTGGGCATCATCGGGCACGACCGCATCATGCTGAGTATGCACAAGGCTCATTACACCAATCAGGGTGTTAAGGCTGCGGGGCGTCTGTCGGTTAACATTGTGGAAGAGAACATGCTCGGACGTGCCGACTATGTGGGCAGCGTCAGCGGGGCAAAGACCGACAAGTCGGGCGTCTTTGCTTATCATGCGGGCGAGGCCGGCACTCCCGTCATTGACGACAGCCGGCTCGTGATTGAGTGTGAAGTGGTGGACAATTACGAGACAGATGCGTTTGACAACTTCATCTGCCGTATAGTCAACACGTATGCCGAGGAAAGCATTCTCAACGATAAAGGCAAGCCCGACTATAATAAGCTGAAGCCTGTACTCTTCGAGATGCCCGGCTATACTTACCTGCGCACCGGCGGCGAAATATCCAAGTGCCTGCAGCCGGGCAGGGGATACGGGCCGAATGTTTAGAAATCTGTCTACATTCAGATGAAAACATGGACAGGCGTAAATTCATAACCAATGCGGCTGTGGCATTGGCTTCGGCGGCCGTCGCCAAGGTGAGCGGCGTGGCCGGTGTGTTAAGTGGAACATCAAAAAAGAACAAGACGATGAAGATAGTAGTGCTGACGGGCAGTCCCCGCCGTGGCGGTAACTCCGCTTATCTTGCGGAGCAGTTCATAAAAGGGGCACGCGAAAGCGGACACGATACATACCGTTACGATTGTGCTTTCAGGCAGGTGGAGCCGTGCCGCGCCTGCAACCGTTGCGGCATGGACGGGCCGTGTGTGATAAAAGACGACTTTGACGAACTGTGCCCCCGTCTCGTTGAGGCCGGCATGGTGGTGTTCGCCACACCGATGTACTATTTCGGCATGTCGGCACAGATGAAGCGGGTGATCGACCGCTTTTATGCCATCAACGGGCAGATTAAGGGTGCGTCCAAGAAGGCAGCTTTCCTGATGACCTACGCAGACACTTCAGCTAAGGAGGCCGAGCCTATGCTTGTGCATTACCGCACGCTGACGGACTATCTCGGATGGAAAAGTGTGGGCGAGGTCGTTGCTGCCGGTGTATGGACGGCCGGTTCCGTTCGCAATACGGAATATGGAGAGCAGGCTTATCAGTTAGGGAAAAGCGTATAACAAATATCGCAATGAAACAAAGCATAATTGTATTTGCCTTATTGCTGGTTGGATTGGTGCCGGTAAAGGCACAGAAGGACAAAGTTATGGATAGGATAGAAACGTGTAAAGAGAACTATCGCACTCTGTTCGGCGGCGAGGCCTTGACAGGGCAGGGCACAGACCCTGAGATGATGGATATTCTGCAGAAGTTCATATTCGGAGAAGTGTTTGAAACGGGAAGTCTTACCGTCAGGCAGCGCGAAATGATAACATGCGCCACGCTTGCCGTCATGCAGACTCTGCCTCAGCTGAAGGCTCATGCCGGAGCCGCGCTGAACGTGGGCGTCACCCCCGCAGAACTGCGTGAGGTGATGTATCTCACTGCACCTTTTATCGGCTTCCCGAAGATGTTGAACGCCGTAGCTGCGGTTAACGATGTGTTCAGTGAGCGCGGCATAGCCCTGCCTCTTGAACGGCAGGGCGTGGTGACAGAGGAGAGCCGCCACGACAAGGGCCGTTCGATACAGGACAGACTTTATCCCGGCGGCATCTCTTCGGTTATGGACGGCATGCCCGGCGGCATGGGGCGCGACGTGGAGCGTTTCCTTACCGATTACTTTTTCGGCGAGATATACAGCCGCGGCGCGCTCGACCTGAAGACACGCGAGCTGCTGGGCTACTGCATACTGACGGCAGTGGGGGCTGAAAGCCAGCTACATTCTCACTATCACGGCAACATCAACGCCGGCAACACGCCCGAAACGCTTACGGCAGCCGTCATACAGAGCCTGCCCTACGTCGGCTTTCCTGCCGCGATCAAGGCCCTGCGCATCATCAGGGAAGAATATACCAAGCCGGCATCATCGGAAACCCCTCTGGTGCGCCTGTCGAAGATAACCGTTGACCCCGCACGTCTGGACGAATACAATGCCCTTCTGAAAGAAGAGATCGAGACGTCAATGCGCCTTGAGCCGGGCGTCATGGCTCTGTATGCAACGGCTGAAAGGGACGCGCCTCACAAGCTTACGATTCTTGAAATATATGCCGGCCCGGCCGCATACCGCAGCCATCTGCAGACGCCCCACTTCCGTAAATACAAGCAGGCCACGCTGCAGATGGTTAAAGAGCTGGAGCTGGTGGACGTGAAGCCCTTGATTCCCGGGATGAAAATAAAATAGATGAAAATAAAAAAAGCACTATGCAGTTATGAATAAGATTGTTTTATCATTTGCCGTGATAATGGCAATGTGTTTCGGGGCTTGCGCCCAAAACAAAGAAAAGCAGAACACGGATACCAAGAAGATACTCGTGGCATATTTCTCGGCCACGGGCACCACGGCAGAGCTGGCCCGGGCCGTGAGAGACGTCACTCGCGGAGATTTGTATGAGATTGTGCCCGAGGAAGCCTATACGCCGGCCGACCTTGACTGGAACGACAGCCGGTCGCGCAGCTCGTTGGAGATGGGCGACACTCTTGCGCGTCCGGCATTGAAGAGCCCCGGGGCCGACGTCTCGGGATACGACGTAATCTTCATCGGTTATCCGATATGGTGGAACGAGGCGCCGCGCGTGGTCAACACATTCATTGAAAGCGTTGACCTGAGAGGCAAGACGATAGTACCCTTCGCCACATCCGGCGGCAGCGGAATAGACAACAGCGTAAGCAAGCTGAAAGCTGCGTATCCGGACCTGCAGTGGAAAGAAGGGCGACTGTTTAACAGCCCCGTGCGTGAAGCCATTAAAAGCTGGGCAAGCCAATATTAAATAAAGGTGAGAAGGTGAGAAGGTGAGAAGGTGGGAAGGTGGAAAGGTGAGAAGGTGAGATTTTATTCATATTTTCCCACTTTCTCACCTTCTCACTTTCTCACCTTCTCTGTATTCCTTGGGCGAAAGTCCGGTGAGCCGTTTGAAGTATTTTCCAAAGAATGTTTGCGACGGAAAATGCAACTCGTAGCTTATTTGCTGAATGGTCATGTTTGTGGAGGTAAGCATAATCTTTGCTTCCAAAAGAACAAAGCTGTCTATCCATTCGGAAGCAGTACGGCCACTGACGGAGCTTGCCAACGTGGAAAGGTAACCGGCTGTAATATTCAAACGTTCAGCATAAAACATTACTTTACGTTCTTTTTTATAATATGTATGCAACTCGTGCAGGAAACGCTGCATGAGAGCTTCTTCATTGGAAAGCTTACGGCCGGCTGTCATCCGGTAAAGATACGAGCCGAGGCTGTAGGCGTAAGCACAAGTAAGATGCCGCAGTGTCTCTGCCTGATAAGGGCGCTTCTTGCTCAGTAAGTTTTTTACCATGTTACAATAGTTCCTGATGGCTTGCAGTTCGCCAGACTTCAGGTATAGAACAGGATTCTCGCGTATGTCGGCGGCCAGGCTGAAATTATAAGGCAAACCCAGACCTGACACAAAACGCTTGGTCATGACAAGGCGTGTGCCGAATAAATCTTTGCCGGCCGACTTGTATGTGACAAGTTGTCCGGGAACGTAGACTGTCAACATTCCGGGACGTAATCGGAATGGCTTTAAATCAATCTCTATGCAGAATGTGCCTTTAGTGCAGAGGAAAAATCCGTATGTGTCAATTTTGAAAGAACTGTACGTGGACAGTCTTTTATCGGTGTCGAATATGAAATAATTGTCCATAAAGCTTATGGCTCCGGGATGTGACGACATGATGTCTGCTGTTATGTCTGATTGTGGTGTCATGTTATGGGCATAAATGTTTCGGATTACAAATTTAGGCATATTTTTCTTTGTGGCGTGTCGTATTCAAATATTTGACCAATATTGTCAATGAAAAGACCTTGTGACGGCTATGCCGACAGGCTAATTTTGCACCGCAATTTTAAAATGACTTGAAATGAATGTAAGACTAAAGTTTATGGCACTTGCGACTGCTCTTGTCGGTGAGTTTTGTCAGGTACAGGCTCAGACTGAGTTCCGGAAGAAAGAACAGCGTATGACGGTAACGGGCGGTGTTATTCTTGAAACTAATGTTTCAGGCTTTTTTCATTCCGGCATAAACAACGGACAGAGCCGGGTTAAAGTTGGAGGTACGGTCGGAGGCTTTGTTGATTTAGGAATATCAGACTCGTTTTCCGTACAGGGAGAAATGCTCTTTCATTATAAACATTCGGAATTTGAGTGGGGCAGTGTTCCAGGTAAATTCAGTTACCGTGGCCTTGAAGTTCCTCTTTATGCAATGTATCATATACGTTTCAAAGGCGACAGACAGTTGTATCTTGGTGCCGGACCTTATACGGAGTTCGGTCTTGAGGCAACATACCGGTATAACGGAATGAAGAGCGATCTGTACGAGAAAGACGGACGGGACGGACAGCCCGTGATGCGCGACTCAAATACGGGCTTCGGTTTGAAAATAGGCTACGAATTCTCGTCCGGTTTACAGCTTAATGTTTCTTATAAAGCGAGTTTTACGAATATGCTCAACGTCGACAATGTGAAGTTGTGCCCGCATGCGGCAAGCATAGGATTGGCTTATAGGTTTGGCAGGTAATCAAAGAATATAACGTATATGGACATCAAACGCATCATTTTCTTTATAGCGGTGGCTGGATTGTTTACGCCAGCTGAGGCGCAGACACAAAAGGAGGATACAATAAAAGACAGTCGGCTGAGGCGGTATTGGAACAGTCTTGTGCATGGTAACATCGACCGTACTTTTGAGCGGAAAATGGACATGAGCTTCATCGTGGCTCCATGTTACACGAGGGAGGGCAGCTTTGGTATAGGCGGTGCGGCCACTGGTTTGTATAGGATAGACCGTACAGACTCGGTGATGCAGCCTTCGGATATCTCTCTGTCGGGCAGTGCTACCGTAAACGGGTTTTATTCAATCACGGTGAAAGGTAACAACCATTTCAGGGGTAACCGCTCGCGCCTGTCTTATCTGCTTCAGTTCCAGAACAAAAATCTTGATTTTTGGGGCGTGTCTTATGATGCCTGTGCAACTAATCCTGTGGCGGGCTACAGACGGCAGATGATAAACCTAGAGTCTGACTATGTGTATAAGGTGACAAAAGACTTTCATGTTGGAGCCGCGCTGAACGTGAATTATACTCGGGCTTCACGTATGACGCGGCCCGGGTACTTGGAAGGGCAGCAAACGGCATATTTCTTTACTGGTATTGGTTTGTCTGTGCAATATGACACACGCGACTTCATACTGAATCCCAAGCGTGGCATTTACTTTCTAGCACGCGAGGTCGTATATCCTGAATGGTTGAGCAATCATGACAGAACGATATTCGGCACAACCGTTATTCTCGATGTGTACCAACCTGCGTGGAAAGGCAGTGTGCTGGCCTTTGACTTATACGGACAGTTTAACGGTAGCAACGTGCCCTGGACTTTGCGTGAAGAACTTGGCAGCGGCATGAGCCGTATGCGCGGATATTATGCCGGGCGGTACATCGACAACAACCAGATGACCGCACAGCTGGAGTTTCGTCAGCATGTTTATGGACGGGTAGGGTGTGTGGCCTGGGTCGGCGGAGGTACGGTGTTTCCTTCGTTCGGCAGTCTGAGGTGGAAAGACGTGCTGCCGAACTACGGACTCGGACTAAGATTGGAATTCAAGCATAATGTGAACGTCCGCATCGACTACGGCTTCGGGAAAGATACGGGAGGTTTTGTATTCCAGTTTGCGGAAGCATTTTGAAAAATTGTGACGGAAATGGAATATGATATATATGTTTTTGCAACGTCTCTGAAACGGCGTAAAGATGTAGAAGCCGTGTCATCTTTGCTTGATGGCTGTGGCAAAATAAAAGCGTGGAGCGTTGATCGTGAGGATGTGGATAATGTTCTTAGGGTAGAATGTATGGGGATGACTGCATCTTGTATAACAGAAATGCTGAAAAGTAAAGGATATTCGTGTAGGGAACTGGAATATTTGCCGGATGAAATCCGATTACGGAAGATTGCTCAGAAGTTGTTTCTTACGGTATTATGCAGCCTGACGTTTTTTTCGGTTCCTTGCGGGGCGCAAGTCATAACCGATTCACTGGCTGATGATTTTCGTACTTTTGCGGCGAAAAACTTTTCCCGTTATCGTACGGTAAACTTGTTTTGGGAGACGAAGTGGGCGCACGATTATACTTTCGAACTTGACGGTAAAGATGTTGAAAAGAGAAGAAAGAAAAATCTGCATACCTTGCGTTTTTCGACAATGGTACCGATTCTGAAGCTGAAAAATGTTTCCTTATATGCCAATTTACAATATGCACGTTATCAGTTTCAGACTTATGACATCGACAATATGATAGCGCCGTCAGACATTTTTCATCGTAACGCATACGATTATTTTAACGGAGGTCTGAACGGATCGTACTATATTGGCATTTTCGGTAAACCTCTTGTCTTGTCCTTGTGCGTATCGGTTGATGCGTGGAACGAGGGGTGGGGCAAGGTGTACGGTACAGCTTCAGCGTTGGTGGTGTTCAAGAAAACGGAACGTACGAGTTTCAGTGCAGGTGTAATGGGTATGACATTGTTCAACAGCATGCCCTTTCTTCCTGTCATAGCCTGGTGGCATCGTTTCAACAATCCCGACTTGAGCATAGATGTAGCCATGCCCGGTCAGTTCTATCTGCGTTACCAGGTGGGTAGACAGCGCATTTCGGCGGGTGCGGCGATGTCAAGTGAAAGTTTTTATCTGAAATCCGATTTGGAAGGAACGTCACGAACATATTATTACAGTGATGCCGTGCTGAAACCTGAAATACATTACGAGTATATCATCAGCCGTCATTTTTATCTCTCTGCACATGCCGGTGTCTCAATGGTAATGAAAGGCGGTCTGTATAAGAAAAACCGCAAAGGAATAAAAGTGAAGAATGAAGACGGAAAAGCAGAAGTCGAGCCTCTTATGAAGCAAGATCGTTCGCCTATACCGTTCTTTAATGTTGGCATCTCATATAGTTTGTTTAAATGAAAAATACGAGTTCTCGCATATCTGCCGGGATGCGTCAGAAAATAAAAAATGAGGGGGTGACTGCTGATGAAGTCACCCCTATACATATTATTTTTATTGTTTACAGTTGTTGTCGGTCTGTACATGATCATCTCATTTTAGCCCTGTATTCACTGGGCTTACATCCTATTTTAGCCTTGAACTTGCTTGAGAAATAGTCGGGCGAATCGAAGTTAAGGCGGTATGCAATTTCCTTTATGCTCATGTCTGTGGTCGATAACAGTTCCTTGGCGCGCTGCAGCTTGAGGTCTTGCTGGTAAAAGGCCGGCGACAGTCCGGTGTATTCCTTGAACAGTTTGCGGAAATTTGAATAGCTCGACCCCAGCCCGGCGGCTATCTCCTGTACCGTAATCTTTGTCTCCACGCCCTCGCGTATGCGCAGGCGCGCCTTGTTAATCATGTCTTCATATCCTCCTTTACGGCTGAGCTCCATCTTGCGTTCGAGCGAATACATCAGTCCGAGCAGATTGTTCACAATGCCGGCGAGTATCTGCTGGCAGTACACGGTCTCTTCTTTGGCGGTCTTGATGGCCGAGTCGTACAGATATACTATGTCGTTGCTGAAGCCTACGTGGTATACGGGCTTGTCGAGCGAGAGGAAGTTGAACTTCATCCGGTCGTCCATGTTGCGGCCCTTGTAGCCTATCCAGTAGCTCTTCCAGGCTCTGCCCTGCAGGGGGTGGTACGTGTGCCACTCGCCGGGGAACAGCAGGAATATGTCGCCTGCCTTTATGGAGACGTTCTTCACATGGCGTGACGAGAATACTCCTTCTCCTTCAACCAGATAGAGCATCTGATATTCGTCAAGGATGCGACCGCGCTCTATGTCAAAATAATATCCGTCACCGTGTCCTCTGGTGGGATATGATTCGTCGGGGCCGACCTCGTCGTAACCCACGGTGTTGACTACGAGTCCCCACCGGGCATCACGGTCGGTAGCTACCAAATACTTGCTGTCTTGCATACTGATCGGGGCTTTTTGTGTGTTTAAGGGGTTATGGGGCAGGTCATCGGGGCCGGTGGCGCCGGCGCTTACAGCCGGTATTGCAGGTGCTTCATCTCGTGTCCGCCCCACATGCTGTCTTCAACGTATTTGAAGCCTACTCTGCCGTACAGCTTCTCGGCCTTGGGGTTGCCCTTGTCTACGAGCAGGCCTACGGCCGGCAGCTTCATGGCCCGGGCCTTGTCGATGACGGCGTTGAGCAGGAGCGTGGCTATGCCGCGGCCGCGGCAGTCTTCGGGCACGGCTATGCTGTCTATGTACAGTTCGCCGGAGGATGTCTCGTCGGCCATGCTGCTGAAGTCGCGGCCGAAGTTCTCTTTCGCCGCGTCGACGAATGCCTTGCGCAGTTCGTGCAGCCGTCCGCCGTCGTAAGACACGCACATGCCGCAGAGCCGTCCGTCGTCGTCAATGGCCACAAGGGTGTTGAGATAGCTGTATTGTGACTTTTCTGACAGTACCAGCGAAGTCATCACCCGCTCAAAGTCGTCGAGCGTGTGGTCGGGGCCTGTAAAATATCTGCAGCAGTCGTAGTTCATGGCCTGCATTATCAGCCGTGCTATGGTGAGGGCCTGAAAGTCCTGAGCTGTTTGAATTTCCATCGTAAAGATTTATTTTTGCAACAATATAGATTATACAATTAAAAAGAGAGAATGAGACATTCTTGTCTGTATGAGAAATACATGCCGGCAACAAAGGTAAAAAAAATACGACAAACGGCAAAATCTATTTACGGATAATAAGCGGGGAATTAAGAAAATATGCCTGTTTGTCGCTGCGGACGGCATATATTTCTTAATTCTTAACCGTTGCGGCGTCAGTTGTTTTCCTCTTCCTGCTTGCCGTTAAGCGTTACCAGCACTTTGTCGATGCGGGCGCCGTCCATGTCGACTATCTCGAAGTTGAAACAGTTCCATTCGGTGCGCTCTCCGGCCTGGGGGATGTGCTTGAGCTGTTCTATGATGAGGCCCGCCAGGGTGTTGTAGTCCTGCTGTTCGCTGTCATAAAGGTCTTCTTTGTCGAAGTATGACAGGAAGTCGTAGAACGAGCATTGGCCGTCGATGAGCCAGCTCTCCGAGTCTTCGCGCTTCACTATCTCCGGGTCGCCGCTCACCTCGTCGATGTTGCCGACAAGTCCTTCAAGTATGTCGCGCAGCGTTATCACGCCCTGAAAGCTGCCGAACTCGTCGCAGATAAACGCCTGTGTGAGCCGCTTCTCCTTCATCTGCTCGAGGGCCTTGTACACGCTCATGTTCTCGTAGAAGTACACCGCGGGGTGCATTATGGCTTTCAGGTTGAGTGTGTTGTCGTCAAGTCTGAATATCAGGTCTTTTAGCAGCACCACTCCGAGGATGTTGTCTATGCCGCGGTCGATCAGGGGATAAGCCTCATACATGTTCTCGTTAAGCACTTGCTTTATCTCGTCGTTGGTCATGTTCACGTCGAGCGTGACCACGTCGGAGCGGTGGGTCATTATCGAGTCTACGGTGAGGTCGCCGAGCATGAAGACGCGCTCCACGATGTCCTGTTCTACTTCCTGCACCTCGCCGTCTTCCTTGCCTTCCTGCACAATCGACTTGATGTCCTCCTCGGTCACCTTGCTTTCGGCGTTCTTCACGCCCAGCAGGTTGACGACAAGCTCCGTACTCTTTGACAGCACCCACACGAACGGCCCCGCCACCACCGATAGCACGTACATGGGCCGGGCTATGATCTCAGACACTTTCTCGGCCACGCTCATGCCTATGCGCTTGGGCACCAGCTCGCCGAAAATGATGGTGAGGTAAGTCACGGCTATGACAATCAGGCCCTGGGCCAGAGGGTATGCCCAGCGTTCGGGCATGCCCACACTTTCGAACACGTCTGAGAACTTGCCCGACAGGGAGGCTCCCGAATAAATACCGGTCAGGATACCGATAAGCGTTATGCCTATCTGCACGGTGGAGAGAAAGCGGTCGGGGTCATTGGCCAGCCTCAGGGCCGTCTTTGCGCCCTTGCTGCCCTTCTTTTCGTCATTGGATAAAGTAGTTTTTCTTGCTTGAATCACTGCTATTTCAGACATGGCAAATATGCCGTTGAACATTATCAATAGCAGGATGATAATAATTTCGTCCATTAATGGTTACAAATCTTGTTTCCTGGGGCAAAGATAATGCATATTGGGCTAAAAACAAAATAAATGTGAGTAAAACGAACTTTATTTTTAGTTTATGTCAGTGCCGGTAAATCTTATTTTGCAAAAGCTTACCTTTCGCGTTGCAAAAGGTAAGCTTTTACACGGCAAAAGACCGTCTTTGGCGAGCCAAAAGACGGTCTTTTGTAACCCGTTGTCAATCAAGACTTTATGCGGGCGGTGAAAAATATGGAGTAAAGGCTGTGTCTGCTGCCGGCCGCGAACTATCTGCGCAGGGTGAACTCAAACCGCAGACCGCCTGTTATGTTGTTGCTGACACTGATCGTACCGCCGTGAAGCAGCACGGAGTTTTTGACGATGGCCAGTCCGAGCCCGGTGCCTCCCATCTTGCGGCTGCGCCCTTTGTCCACACGGTAGAAGCGCTCGAACAGTCGCGACAGATGCTCGTAAGGCACTCCCACACCGTTGTCGCTGAACGTGAAGCTCCATACGTCGTCCTTGGGTACGGCCGTAAGCGTGATTGTGGTGCCCTCACCGGCGTATGCTATGGCATTGTCGGTGAGATTCCTGAAGATGCTGTACAGCAGTGACATGTTGCCGCGCACGGTGACACCTGCCGGCAGACGGTTGTCGAAAGTCATCCTGCGCCTCTCCATCTGCAGCGACGTGTCCTTGGCGATGTTGCCGACCATGGTATTGATGTCTACCACCTCGAAGTCTACCATGTCAGGGGCGTCGTCAAGGCGGTTGAGCGTGGATATGTCGTGCAGCAGTGAGGCCAGGCGCTGTGACTGGGCGTAGCAGCGCTCGAGAAACTGCTGCTTCATCTCTTCGTTTATGTTCGGGTTTTCGAGTACGGTTTCCAGATAGCCCTGTATGCTCGACACGGGCGTCTTCAGCTCGTGGGCAATGTTCTGCGTGAGCTGTCTTTTCAGCACGTTCTGCTCCTCCTTGGTGCGCTGCAGGCGCTTGTATATCTTGATTATCCGCTCGGCTATCTCGCCAAGCTCGTCGCCGGGAAAGCCTACGAGGTCTTCCGTGTCAAGACTCTCGTTGTGGTCGGCACGGCTGGCAAAGAGGCGCAGCTTTGTGATGTTGTCACCAAGACGGCTTACGAACCGGTAAAGAATAAACACAAGTACGAGCATGGCCACCAGCGAAAACCACAGATAATGCTGGTCGGCCCTGAGCGCCTGGGCCAGACTGTTGTCGTAGGGTAGGGCGCTGCGTACCACGAAATCGTACTCAGGCACGTATGTGGCAGAGTAAAAATAAGTCTGGTTCATGGTAGAACTCTGCCGGCTGAAGTCATGGCCGCTGCCGTTGGAGAAAGCCTCGCGCACCTCTTCGCGGTTTCTGTGGCTGTCCATGCGCGAGTAGTTCTTGTACATGTTGTCGTACACCACTCTGCCGTCGCGTGCGATGAGAGTGACGCGCAGTCCGCGCATGTGATGGGTCTTGACGTAGCGGTCGACCGTAGCCTCTGAGTGGTTGCCCATGTATTCGAGTGTCTCTATCATCCTCGAGTTGTAGTCCTGAAGACGGCTGTTGAGCGAATTTATCTTATACTCGCGCTCACGGGCATGCTGAAAGATGATGAACGCAGCGGCAAAGGCGATGAAGACCGACAGCACGCTGACGTAAAGACGTGTTCCTACAGATGTTCTGAACATGATAGCTGTTGGCAGTTGGTGTGATTATGTATGGTCAGGCGTCGAAATAATAGCCGAAGCCCAGACGGGTGACGATGCACTTTGAGAACTTGCCTATCTTCTTGCGCAGGCGTGTTATGTTGACGTCAACGGTGCGGTCGAGTACGAGTACGTCTTTCGGCCAGATGCGGTCGATAAGCTCCTGGCGGGAGAATACTCGTCCTTTCTCGTCGAGCAGAAGGTGAAGAATCTCGAACTCGGTCTTTGTAAACGGCACGTCCTCGCCGTCGATGCTCACCGTCTTTTTGTCAAGATTAAGCTCCAGGCCCTGATATCTCAGGACGTTAGACTGCTGCTCGCCGTTTTTCTCGGCAGTGCGGCGCAACACGGCGCGTATCCTTACCAGCACCTCTCTTATCGAGAATGGCTTTGAGATGTAGTCGTCGGCACCGAGATTGAATCCTGTCACGGTGTCGTTCTCCGTGTCACGGGCTGTGAGAAAGACCACCGGTATGTCTTTTGTTGCGGGGTCAGACTTCAGCTTCTTTGCCATGGCAAAGCCCGACATGCCGCCCATCATCACGTCGAGCAACAGGAGGTCGAAGCCTTCTATGTTCATCTTCAGGGCTTCTTCGGCAGAGTTAGCCGTCTCTACGGAGTATCCGTCGGTCTCAAGATTGAACTTCAGAATTTCACACAAGTCTTGTTCATCGTCTACGACCAATATTCGATAATTATTGTCCATATTATTTTTGTTGTTTTTAATACCCGTTGCAAAAATACCGACAAGTATATTCATATCTGTTACACCTGTATTACAATTCTGTTACACGGGCGGCGGGCTGACACATCCTTGCCTTATCATCTGTCACATGTATTCATCCGGCAGTCTGCGTTTCGGATTCTCTTTGGCGCCGATGTCAACCAGCCTGCGTGCCGAGCTTACAAAGCCACGGTTGCCGTTCATTGCTTTTCTGGCGTTCTCGAACGATGCCTGCAGCGAGTCGACATCCTTGCCAATCTTTTCGAAACGTTCGGCAAACAGCCCCACACGTTCGACAAGCTGGTTGGCCAGTCCGAACACCTGCTCCTGATTTTCAGCCTGGCGCTGCTGTGTCCATGCTATCTGTAACAGGCGCAGCAGCGAAAAGAGGTTTTGTTCGCCTGTTATGACGACATTACGCTCGAAGGCATAGTTCCAGAGTGAGGGGTCGGCTGATACGGCAAGCTGCATGGCTGCTTCCTGTGGCACGAACATTATCACGAAGTCGAGCGTTGTGCCACCCTCTATCGAATACTTGCCGTAACGCTTGTCGGCCAGCTCGTCGATGTGCCGGCGCACGCTCCTGACGTGTTCGTCGAGACATCGCTTGCGCTCTTCGTCGGTATCGGCATTGACGTACCCTATAAATGCCGTCAACGATGCTTTGGAGTCGATGATCACGTCTTTGTGGTCAGGATAGTGCAGCACCACGTCCGGGCGCATCATGTCATTGGTGTCGTCGTTGCGTATCACGTTGCCTTTGGCGTCACGCATGGTGTACTGTACGTCATATTCAATGCCTTTTGTGAATCCGAACTTGTCGAGCAGGTCGTTGAGCTTCATTTCTCCGAAGTCGCCCTGCACCTTAGGTCCGGTCTGCAGTGCCTTTGACAGCTTCTCGGCCTCGGCACCAAGCGATGTGGTCGTGGCGTGCATCTGTTTAAGCTGTTCGCTCAGTGACGCTGTGCTGCGCGTGAACGATTCGCGGTTGTCGTCCATTGATTTTTTCATCTCTGTCATGACGGCCTTCAGGGGTGCCATGATGGAGTCAATCTGGTTGCGGTTTGTTTTGTCGAGTTCTTCCGACCGTTGTTTCAGCAAACGTTCGGTGGTTGTGTTCAGCTGTTCCTGCACGAGTCTCAGCCTGTCGGCAAACTGTTTGTCGAGCAGTGCCGTGCGCTCGTTTTTCTCACGTTCGTTCCGCTCATTGATATCAGCAAGACGTTCGTCAAACTGCCGTTTGGCCTCCTCTAGTCTGCGCTCGCCGTCTCGTTTTGTCTCTTCTAGTTGTCCGGCAAGCAGTTCGGCCTCACGCTGTTTGGCTGCCATCTCACTTGCGAGAGATGACATACGGTCGGATAAAGATTTGTTTTTCTTCTGTCCGGCAAGTACAAAGACCAGTGCCGAAGCAAGAACACCTGCCACAAAGAATATAAAAGATGTCATATCGTGTTATGTTAGTTTGATTAAGATTGTTGTTCCTTGTCGTCGTTACCGGTAAAATCTGTCTGGGTTTTAGGCCAGTTTACAAGAAATAGCTGCTCTGTGGCACGGGTGAACGCGGTGTAAAGCCAGTGTATGTAGTCCGGTGTGAGCATGTCGTCGGTCATGTATCCCTGGTCCACATACACATGTGCCCACTGTCCGCCCTGTGCCTTGTGACATGTCATGGCGTAAGCATACTTTATTTGAAGAGCGTTATAATACATGTCGTCGCGCACACGCTTCATGCGGTCTGCCTTCAACGGCACGTCCTCATAATCTGCCGTAACAGCCTCGAACAGCCGTTCACTCCGGTCCCGCGTCAGAGCAGGGGCGTCGGAGGTAAGTGTGTCGAGTATTGCAACCACTTTTAATTCATAATTATCATAGTCGGGAAACTGCAACCATACATCGGCAAAACTGAATCCGTACATCTCGCGCACATTGCGTACACGCTGTACGCAGGCACGGTCGCCGTTGGCGATAAACAGCTCGGTCCGCATACCTTTGCGCCGGCGTGTCTGCCCGGTGGGTGTGCCTACGGTTTCGGGTATTGTGGCAGCAGCAGCCTGCAAGTCTTTCTCAAGCCAGTAATAATTGTTTTTCACCACCATGAGCATGTCGCCGGTGGTAAGTTCCTCTTCTCGTCCCAGCACCATGCCGCGTATGCCGGCGTTGTAGATATTTGCACGTTTGTTGCTTCTCGTTATGACTATGGTTTCATCTGTACCCACTTCCGAATAACTGCCGTTGAGCTGTTCGATGAGTTCGTTGCCGGGCACCATGCGTATGTCGGCAAATCCGGAGAATCTGATGACCGGCAGACCGGTTATCTCGTCGTGAGTAATCATCTGCCTTATTGCCGTTGCATTGTAAAGAATGCCTGACCCGACAGCCTGACGCAGCACTTCGTTCAGGTCACATTCATATACCGTCATGCCATACCCTGACATGTATGAAGCCGTAAGCGCCGGCGACTCTTCCTCGCCAACCGGAGGCAGCTGTGCTTTGTCTCCTATGAGCATCATGCGGCAGTTGCGCCCGGAATAAACAAAACTTACAAGGTCGTCAAGCAGCCGCCCTGTGCCGAAAACTGAGGAAACGGCCATTCCCTCATTGGCTATCATCGAAGCTTCATCAACCATGAAGAGCGTGTCTTGTGCAAGATTGTCGTTAAGGTTAAACTTGCTCATGTCACCGGCAAAGGCTTTCTGCCGGTATATTCTGCGGTGTATGGTCAGAGCCGGCAGCCCGGCGTTGAGTGAAAAGACTTTTGCGGCACGTCCTGTCGGGGCAAGCAGCACTATCTTCTGCCCGAGCCGGGACATGGCTTTTACCATGGCTGCCGCAAGCGAGGTTTTGCCCGTGCCGGCCGAGCCTCTTAATATCATGACCACATGACAGCCGGTATCTGTCA